>NZ_JBSGVZ010000004.1:0-126067 GCF_053608705.1 Peribacillus sp. NPDC055009
CAGTTGCAATGGGTATTGTTAATGATAATAGATTTCTAAATTATGAAATTCAATTATATCCATTTTTAATTATTAAAATTTGTGCATTTATCGGATGGATAAAAACATTTAAGATTGGTATGAGTACACTAATTCATGGTTTCGTGCTAAGTTCCTTGTGCTATTCGATTTTCACTATACTACTTTATTTTTTTGGTCAAAATATATTAAATGATATTTATGGTAGTTTTTATGGTGACATTTGGAATTCATCTGGAAGAGTCGGTTTTAAAAATACTACGGTACTTTTGATTATTAACTTATTTAGTATCTATATGATTTATTCCCAAAAAAGAATAGTGCTAAATTTGGTAAATATTATTCTTGGAAGTACATCAATTTTAATTTCACAGACAAGAAGTATTATTATATTATATCTTCTTATTTTACTCGTACTTTTTGTATCATTTATCATTAAAAGTGCTTTATCAAATCTTAATCCTAGAACGTATTTAATATTTAGTATCGCGAGCTTTACAATACCATTTGTATTTATAATAGGTTTCATTGTTTTTAATACAGATACTTTATTAATTGATAGTGTGAAAAGTAGAATGTTTGAATCCAATGGTGGTTCTTTAGATTCAAGGAAGTATACTAACCAATATAATATTGGAATGATAGAAAATAACATAATTGGTGATGGTTTGGGAAAGGAGATGTATTTTTTAGGGTCTAATTCTCAATTAAATAGTATTGACACGTGGATAGATAATTTATTTATATATATCTTAGTAAAATTTGGATTAATTGGGTTAATTCTTTTCATTCTAATGGTGATAATTGGGTTATTTAAATACATAAAAGAAGCGTTAATTAAAAAAAATGTGCTTTCTTTTATAATATTAATTGCTTATGTTCCTTTTATAATTATAACAACCTTTATGACATCTCAATTACTTCATTCACAACAAGTATATATTACCTTTGCATTTTTGTATTTCATTTGTTGTAAAGAAAAGTATTTTAAAAATATTAATAAAAATGTAGTTTGAATTGCTTACCTATATAAATATTAAATCTAATTGAGGAAGAAAAAGATGAAACATTTACACTTATTTCAGAATGAGAAATTCACAGAGCCTTATATTGAATTTATAAACAAAAATTACAATCCCAATGATCATTTGTTTTTGATTATTGGAGGAATAAACGAAAAAATTACTCCCCGGGAAAATGTCATTAAACTAAATAGAAGTATTAAAAGTATATATATTCTTATAAAGAAAATGTATACAAGTGAAAAGATTTTATTGCACAGTATATTTATTAAACAACTAGTTTTGTTACTTTTCATACAACCATGGCTACTAAAAAAGAGTAATTGGATAGTGTGGGGCGGAGATTTATATTCATATAAAAAGAGAAAGCGAAGTTTAAAGAGTAAACTATATGAATTTTTAAGGAGCATAGTAATTAAACATATTGGTGAAATATCTACCCTTGTAAAGGGAGATTTCGAATTGGTGAAAAAATGGTATCTCACTAACGCGACATATTATAATGCGGTATATATGAATAATGAGCAAAATGAATATATGGATAAGATTTATAATAGAAAATGCGAATCAAAAAGTTCAATTTCAATTCAGATCGGAAACTCTGCAGATCCTAGTAACCATCATATAGAAGTCATTGAATTATTAAAGAAATATGATAATGAGAACATAAAAATATATTGCCCCCTTTCTTATGGAGATATGGAATATGCTAAGGATGTAATAGATATTGGTAAAAAGGTCTTCGGTGAAAAATTTATACCATTAGAACATTTTATGAAGATGAATGAATATATGAGTATTATGGAAAAAGTAGATATTGGAATTTTTAATAACGATAGACAACAGGCGCTTGGGAATATATTGCCTCTTTTATATTTAGGTAAAAAAGTTTATATGAGAAATAATACAACCATGTGGCATGAGTTCAATGGCGATTTAAAATTATTTGATATAAATAATATAAAAACTGAAAAATTTAATGATTTTATAAAGTTGGATAGAGAGTTAAAAGAATTAAATAGGAAAAGCCTTGAATCAAGATTTGATAATAATGCAATAAAGAAGATTTGGGATGATATTTTTAACTCCAGTAATCGCTCGCTGAATTAGGAGAATTTCTATGACACAACAAAGTTCACTAAAACGAAAAACATTATCTGGTTTAATTTGGAGCTTTGCTGATTTGATAGCAAATCAAGGTATTCAATTTATTATACAAATTATACTTGCTAGATTATTATTACCTGAACATTTCGGCCTGGTCGGTATGATTTTGGTGTTTATTGCTATTTCTAATTCTATTATTGACAGTGGATTTTCTCAAGCGTTAATTCGACAGAAGAATGTTAGCCAAGAGGATTATTCTACAGTCTTTTACTTTAATTTAGTAATGGGGTTGGTATTATACGGAATATTATTTATTATTGCTGATCCAATTAGCATATTTTTTGGGGAACCGCAACTTATCACAATACTTAGGGTGCTATCCTTAGTACTAATTATTAACTCGTTTGGAATTATTCAAAGAGTGTTCCTAGTAAAAAATGTTGATTTTAGAACCCAAACAAAAATCAATATGATTGCAGGTATTATATCTGGTATTTTAGCTGTTTTTTTTGCCGTAATGGGCTTTGGGGTTTGGGCTCTTGTTATTAAAACAGTATCTATGCAAATAATTCAAACTTTATTGTTATGGATACTTAATAAATGGGTACCTTCATTAGTATTTAATCGCCAATCATTTAAACGTTATTTTGGTTTTGGTTCTAAGCTACTAGTTTCAGGGCTAATTGATACTTTTTACAATAATATCTATTATGTAATTATAGGGCGTTTCTTTTCCGCTTCGCAATTAGGATATTATACAAACGCCATAAAATTGAGAGATATTGCTTCTCAGTCTATTACAACTTCTGTTCAGCGTGTTACATATCCTATTCTAAGTAACATACAGGAAGATGAGAAAAGACTGAAAAATGGATACAGGAAAGTTATTAAAACATCATCTTTTATTATTTTTCCTATTATGGTTGGTTTAGCAGCAGTGGCTGAGCCCCTTATTTATATATTATTTGGAGAAAAGTGGATGGATTCTGTAATATATCTTCAGTTACTCTGTTTTGCTGGTATGTTGTATCCACTTCATTCGATAAATTTAAATATTCTTCAAGTAAAAGGAAGATCTGATTTATTTTTACTATTAGAGATCATTAAGAAGTTTATTTTAACAGTATTAATAATAATATCTCTTTTGTTAAAATTAGGGATTATCGGATTGATTAGTGCAGCAGTTTTACATTCATATATAGCACTTTTTATTAACACATATTTTTCTGCTAGAGAGATATCCTATTCTGCTAAAGAACAAGTGAAAGATCTTTTACCTATATTTATAGTTGCAATGGTGATGGGAATAATTGTGTACTTCTGTGGAATGAAAATGAATGAAGGAAATATTACAAAATTAATAATTCAAATTTGTATTGGAATTGGAATATATATTCTACTTTGTCGTTTGGCCAAAATAAAAGAATTAACTACTATATATGGTTTAATGTTACCTTTAATTAAGAAAATAAAAAGCTAAAAGCGTATATTAGACAGAAGTAATACTTCAATTCTAATCTTATGAAAAAAATAACAAAGTAAGAATACGAAGTTTAAAAAAGAAAGTATTAAAGAAGGAATTTTGATATGGAAAAAGTTGTTGTTTTTGGATCTGGCGGTCACTCTAAAGTGGTAATTGATATAATAGAAAAGTCTAATGAATATTCTATTCTTGGATTAATCGACAGTCATAGAAAAAAAGGTAGTATAGTACATGGGTATAAGGTCTTGGGTGATGAATCAAAGTTAATAGAGTATGAAAATCAAATTCATGGTGGTATTGTAGCTATTGGTGATAATTTTGTTCGTAGTAAAGTCGTTTCAGCAATCATTAAAAAAAGCCCTGAATTTAATTTTATTATAGCCATCCACCCTAACTCTGTAATAGGTAATGGTGTGAAAATAGGGGCGGGTACTGTTATTATGGCAGGAACTGTAATTAATAGTGAGAGTTCAATAGGTAAACATTGTATTATTAATACAAAGTCTTCTATGGATCATGATTGTCAAATAGGTGATTTTGCATCTATAGCACCAGGAGTGACCATGGGGGGAACTGTTAAAGTAGGTAATTACTCTACTGTATCATTAGGTGCTAATGTATCTCATAAAAGAATAATTGGAGATCATACAGTTGTAGGTGCAGGGTCAACTGTAATTACTGATATAGACTCTTTTGTAATAGCATATGGAACACCTGCAAAGACAATTAGAAAAAGATCTATCGGAGAAAAATATCTTTAATATAATTAAAAAATATCTACTTGTATGGTAAAAAGATTATTAATATTTGAAAAGAGGAGAATACATGCTTAGCCCTTTTAAAGATCCTATTTACGTTACTAGACCACTCTTACCAGATGCTCAAAAAGTTAATCGGAAGATTAATGAGATATGGAAAAGTAAGTGGATAACTAACAATGGACAACAGCATAAAGAGTTAGAAATGCAATTGCAGGAATTTTTAAATGTTGATTATATCTCACTTTTTAATAACGGGACTTTAGCACTATTGTTAGGTTTAAAAGCATTAAATCTTAAAGGGGAAGTTATAACTACTCCTTTTACGTTCCCAGCAACAGTTCAAGCTCTTGACTGGAATGGATTAACTCCTGTTTTCTGTGATATTGATTCAAATACACTAAACATAGATGCTAATAAAATTGAGGCCCTGATTACTGAAAATACAAGTGCTATTCTCGGAGTGCATGTTTTCGGTAACCCGTGTGATGTTTATAAAATAAATGAGATTGCTGAAAAATATAATTTGAAAGTAATTTATGATGGTGCACACGTTTTTGGAGCAACTGTAGATGGTAAACCAATTGGTAGTTTTGGAGATATGACCATGTTCAGCTTCCACGCAACCAAACTTTTTAATACAGTAGAAGGTGGGGCTCTTACTGTTAATGATGAAAATTTGCATCAAAAATTAAATCTCTTAAAGAACTTTGGTCTTGCGAGTCCTGAGGAAGTAGTATTATCTGGACTAAATGCGAAAATGAATGAAGTTCAAGCAGGTATAGGATTAGAAGTATTAAAATTAGTGGACGAAGAAAGATTAAAGCGAGATAAGATTAAACAAACATATGAAAGAAAGCTAGCAGGTATTCCCGGTATTAGGGTATTAACAACTTTGCAAAACGAGTGTAGCAGTTATCAGTATTTTGTGATTGAAATTGAAAGGGAAAAGTATGGTAGGTCAAGAGATTGGGTACACGAAGAGCTTAAAAAATACAATGTGTTTACAAGAAAATACTTTTATCCATTATGTAGTGATTTTGAATGGTATAAACATCTTGAATCTGCCCGCCCTGAGAATCTGCCAAAAGCTCAAGTATCTGTTAAACAAGTTCTTTCAATTCCATTTTATGGCGAACTGGAGCTGGAGTCAGCAGAAAAAATTTGTGCAATTCTTAAGGAAATTCATGTAGGGTTTATAGAAGAGACAGAATATCAACTAGGTGGTGATATTTAATGAAAGGAATCATACTAGCAGGTGGGTCGGGTACTCGACTATATCCTTTGACTAAAGCAATTTCAAAGCAGATGCTACCAGTTTATGATAAACCAATGATTTATTATCCCTTATCTGTATTATTACTTGCAGGAATAAGAGAAATCTTAATCATTTCTACACCAAGGGATGTTGAAGGATTTAAAGAACTATTGGGGGATGGTGTAAAACTTGGTTTGAATATTCAATATGCAGTTCAAGAAAATCCTAATGGTCTTGCAGATGCTTTTATAATTGGTGAAGAGTTTATCGGTAATTCATCTGTTGCACTAGTTCTAGGAGACAATATTTTCTATGGTTCTGATTTTGGAAATCGATTAAAAAGAGCTGCATCTTTGACTAATGGAGGTATCATATTTGGTTGTTATGTTAATGATCCGAGAGCTTATGGTGTAGTAGAAGTCGATGAAAATATGAATGCAATTTCAATTGAAGAAAAACCGGAACAACCGAAATCATCCTATGCGGTCCCTGGATTATATTTCTTTGATAATAAAGTTGTTGGAATTGCAAAAAAAGTAAGACCTTCTGAGCGGGGAGAAGTGGAAATTACTTCAGTTATTGAGCAGTACCTTTTAAAAAATGAGTTAAAAGTAGAACTAACTGGTCGTGGATTAGCTTGGCTAGATACAGGTACACATGAATCTCTACTTGAAGCTTCAAATTTTGTTGAAGCTATTCAGAAGCGTCAAGGTTTATACATTGCATGTATTGAAGAAATTGCTTTTAGAATGGGCTATATTACAAAAAACGAGTTATTAGAGCTTGCTCAACCTTTGTTGAAGACAGCGTATGGTCGTTATTTGGTGGAAGTTTCAAATTCGAAAGAAAATATTTTAATAACTACTTTGTAAAGATGAAATATAGATAATTTAGAAAATAACGATTTAAATATTGGGGTGAATTTGTTGATTCGTAAGAAAGTACTTGTTACTGGTGGTGCAGGTTTTATTGGAGGAAATTTTGTTCAATATTTTGTTAATAAATATCCCGATTATGATATTTATAATTTAGATTTATTGACTTATGCTGGTGACTTAACCAAACATCGAGATATTGAAGCAAAGAATAATTACTTTTTTATCAAAGCAGATATTGCAGATCGTGCTGAAATTAATGCTCTTTTTGAAAGAGAGAAATTTGATTATGTTGTTCATTTTGCAGCAGAAAGCCATGTAGACCGCTCAATTTCCGATCCGGGAATTTTCGTTAGAACAAATGTATTGGGCACTCAAATTTTATTAGAAGCAGCAAAACAAATTAATATTACAAAATTTGTTCATGTTTCGACAGATGAGGTATATGGAGAATTAGACTTTGATTTAACAACATTCTTTACAGAGAAAACTCCATTACAACCAAATAGCCCTTATAGTGCGAGTAAAGCTTCGTCAGACTTGTTAGTTCGAGCTTATCATGAAACATTTGGATTGCCAGTGAATATTACTCGCTGTTCGAATAACTACGGACCATATCATTTTCCTGAAAAACTGATTCCGTTAACAATCTCTCGTGCCTTAAGCAATCAAAAGATACCAGTTTACGGTAATGGTAAGAATATTCGTGATTGGTTACATGTATTCGACCATTGTGCAGCAATTGATTTAGTATTTCATGAAGGATTAAATGGTGAAGTATATAATGTAGGGGGGCATAATGAACGGACTAACATAGAGGTTGTTAAGACGATTATTAATCTATTAGGGAAATCTGAGGATTTAATAGACTTTGTTACAGATCGACTAGGACATGATAAACGCTATGCCATCGATCCTACAAAACTAGAAAAATTGGGTTGGAAACCTACTTATACGTTTGAGACAGGAATATTTCAAACCGTTCAATGGTACCTAAATAATGAACAATGGTGGGAACAAATAATAACTGGAGAGTATAAAAAATATTTTGAACAGCAGTATGGTTTATAAAAATAGTAGGGTTTAAGAGAAATTAGGCTTGATAAATTAGTTCTATTTAATTTGAGAGATAATTCAACAAAACTCTAAATAGTTACTCTTGCCACATTTGAAAAAAAATTCAAATGTGGCATTTTGAAAAATGTTATAGATAAATTCTTAAATTCTGATTATTAAAGGTGAAAAATATTACTTAGGATGTGACATCTAATGAAAATTGCTGTAGCCGGTACTGGTTATGTGGGTCTAGTTACTGCCGTTTGTCTTGCGGAAAATGGTAATACAGTGACTTGTGTTGACATAAATGAAGAAAAAGTGGAACTGTTAAAAAATGGGGTATCTCCAATTTACGAACCAAAATTGGAAGAATTAATGTGGAAAAATAGTGATAAAATTACGTTTGTAACTGAATATAGTGAGGCTTATAAAGATGCAGATGTAATAATAATTGCTGTTGGGACTCCTGAAAGAAAAGATGGCTCAGCTAATCTACAGTATATTAATGAAGTTGCTAAACAGATTGCAAATACAGTAATTAAAGATTGTGTAGTAGCAATTAAATCTACAGTTCCTATAGGAACTAATGACAAAATTGAGAAAATAATAAAAGAAAATTTACAATATGACGTTAATATTGATGTAGTTTCTAATCCAGAATTTCTTGCTCAAGGATCTGCTGTAAAAGATACTCTAGAAGCAACAAGGATTGTACTTGGTGTAGAGTCAGAAAATGCAGAGAAGATAATGAGAGAAGTATATAAAAATTTCGATATTCCTTTTGTAGTTACTAACCGAAACAGCGCAGAAATGATAAAATATGCTGCTAATGATTTTTTAGCTTTAAAGGTATCTTATATTAATGAAATTGCAAATTTATGTGAGATTGTTGGAGCTAATATAGAAGATGTCTCTAAAGGAATGGGTATGGATCCTAGAATAGGGGACAAGTTTTTAAATGCAGGAATCGGTTATGGTGGGTCTTGCTTCCCAAAAGACACCAAAGCCTTACATTGGCTTGCCAATTATAATGATTATGAAATCAAAACAATTAAAGCAACAATTGACGTAAATGAAAACCAAAAAATAAAATTAATTAAAAAGGCAAGAAAGTATTTTAATAGTTTTAATGGACTGACGGTAGCTGTTCTAGGGTTAACGTTTAAACCAGGAACTGATGATTTAAGGGAAGCACCTTCCCTCACAAACATTCCAATACTGCTTGAAGACGGGGCAAAGATTAATGTTTGGGACCCAGTTGGAATGGATAATTTTAAAAAAGTATTTACGGATAGTGTAACCTACAGCTCTTCAATTGAAGAAGCTATAACAAATGCTGATGTTTGCTTTATTTTTACTGAATGGTCCGATATCAAAGAATTTGAAATTGAAAAATATGAGAAATTAATGAACAGGCCTTTAGTTATTGATGGTAGGAACTGTTATGATGTTGAAAAAGTAATGAATACAGAGATAATTTATGAGTCTATAGGTAGAAAAGCTACGATAGGTATTAAAGAAACTGAAAAGGTTCAACTGAAAATATAATATTTTTCCCAAACTAAGAAATGCTCTGTAGAAAATACGGAGCGTTTTTTTTACAATAAATTAATATTAAGTGTATTTTTAAAAGGTGTAACAGCAAATATGAAAACAAC
Organism: Peribacillus sp. NPDC055009; assembly: GCF_053608705.1. Lineage (NCBI taxonomy): Bacteria > Bacillati > Bacillota > Bacilli > Caryophanales > Bacillaceae > Peribacillus > Peribacillus sp. NPDC055009. Next base: position 9,236 of record NZ_JBSGVZ010000004.1, read on the forward strand.
TATAGTTTAGAAGAGCAATTAATATAATATAAAAAAATAGGTGGATTACAAATCAGCGGGAAATTTTGAACAATAACCAATAAAATAGTTTAGCAAGACAATATACTCCTGTTAATATTCTTGTATGCTCCAATTGTAAAACTATAACGAAAAAAGGATGAATTTCATGAAAAAAATCATAGGTTTTTCCTTCTGTTTTTTGCTAATTATTTTCTTCATTTTTCAGCAGAAACATTCTCTATCTAACCATACAGAAAAAATATTCGTGGAAGATTTTAAAGGGGCCAATGATTCTGCGAAGATTCAGGCTGCCATTGATCATGCAAAGGCCAATAAGTTAAAGACGGTTATGCTGGATGATAGGGAGTATTCGATTTCATCACCTATCATCATTAAGAAAGGCGTTAAGCTGCTATTTGGATACGGAACGAAGTTCATTGTAGAGGGGAACTTCAGGGTGCTTGAGCTTGAGCAGAATGCTTCCCTTGAAGGTGCTTATGTAGTGATAAATGATGCAGAATATAATTCAGAGGTCATTTACTTAGATGGTAAGTATAAATATTATAATACCTGGAACAAAACGCAAGTGAAGGATGTAAATATTATTAATTGGTCCGAGAGTAATAAGGGTACAGGGTTATCTTTATATGCAGGCGGTAAGGAACATGAGATTTCTTTCGTGAACTTTGAAAATGTCAAGGTTGCAGGAATGGAGACTGGAGTAAAGCTAATAGCTGAAGAACCGTCTTCTGGCAAGACCTGGATCAATGCTAATCGTTTTTCGAATCTATCATTGGAAGATTGTGTGAATATGATTTACATAGATAGTAACTCTAGCGTACCGAATGAGGTTAGTGGTAATCAATTTACCAACTTACAGATACAGCCTTCAGGCAAAACAAAGAGCATTTTAAAGGTAAATGGGCAATACAATAAGTTTGAAGGGATGGCTTGGGATTTGGACAAAATCACACTTCAAAACGATGTTATTGAACTTAAGGATAATAGCATGGGCACTATCATTGATATCCCATCCCTGCCTATAAGTCGAATCGCTGACAGAGGTCAAGCCAATATCTTGAATCAATAATAAAAGCGAAAAGGGTGATTAGCTAATAGATAGGCACACACCCTGTAATATAAATTGGAGATAACATTTATGACGATTAATTAACTGGTACTATTGATCCTTATCCATGGGGAATAATCCTTTCCTCTTTGGATAAAGAGAATATAGTCCAGTTTTTTTAAATTTAATAGTCAAAGCTTTGTAGTGATAATTTGGCCTTGGTCATTAATAGTCACTTTCCACTTTGTTCCGTTTGGTGAAGCCATTGTCACAGCTTTCCCTTTTTGAAGTTCTAAATCTCCATATAGTGTTCCGCCTGTAGTCGGCAGCCAAGCTGCACCTTGCTGTAACGATGATCTTGCGAAGATCCGATTAATTCGGAATCGTTTGTGCTCTTGTGTATACCCGCTTAACGTCAGTCTAATTTTATACAGTGTTTCTGCTCTTGCTTCTGAGATTACAGTGTTACCGGCATTAAATGGGAGATTCTTAGCTGTAATCCATGGTCCATTTAAGTTTTGTTGATATTCAATCAATACTCGGCTGGGACTTTCATTCCATCCAAAATAAATACCAAAGCAATTTAGCATTTTAAGAGGCTGTTTGGTAAAATCCAATTCAATCACAACCGGTTGGGAACTAGGAACATCGAGGTAATTTACACTCTGCTCATCGAGTAAATTGAAGCAGTTATTGATATTTCCTCCATAAGGAGCCTTTCCAGAAAGCTGACGTACAGCGTAGCGGACGTTTGCATTTACTAGGACATCGTCTTGATTTCCGACCAGTTGGGCTTTTCCTAAGGCAAGAGGTGGATATACTTGGAGCGATTCTTCATGAGGAGATGTACATCGATTATATTGGCCGCGATCAAGGATGGATGTGGATACCTGATTCGAGCTTAGGTAGTTGTGATGGGAAGTGGAGGAGAATTCAATAACGAGCGGGGGATCATCCATACGGTAGGTATCCCATATGATGCCTTCAAATATATTATAAGCACCTGAGCATCGAATGACTTTTTTCGTTTGTTTTCGGCTTTGAACTTGAATTCCAGTAAAGGTGTTGCCGGAAATTTCGTAAGGTAAATCACTGCTTCCGACAATCTCGATTCCATACTGGCAGCCATCTATAAAGATGGACTCGAAGGAGTTGGCATTAATCCAGCATGGGGTATCTACATTTACTAGTTTTTCAGTTTTTAAATAGAGTGCTGTATGGAAGTTTGTGATTTGGAGGGAGCTTGCCTTAAAGAAACTGATGAAATCCCATGCTTTGTTGCAGTATAGATGGATGGCTATACCTTGATATGTTGTAGTACGGTTAATAATATTGATATTGGATATAGCTGTATGATTATGGATTTCTATTTGTTGCGCCCCGGAAAGAAAAATGACGGATGAATTGAAGCTACTATCGATTATTTCAATCGTCCCGCCGGAGAGGGAAGCATCTTTTTGTAGCTCAAAAACCTGGAAATTACCTTTAACGATTAATGTTATCGTCGGATCAATTTCAAGATGGACATTTTGCTTAATGACAATGGGGGAGGAGAGGGTATATTGTTTCTTCCCTGTAATGACAACTTTAGAGTAGTTATTATCTACACAATAATCAATCGCTGCTTGAATGGCTGGTGAATTGTCCGCTAGATTCGGATCGGCGCCAAAACAATCAATATTAGCGACATTCCTATTCTGGCAATCCTCAGGGAGGTTGAGTGGGTCTTCCATATATAACACTCCTTTTATGGTGATGTTATATAGCTTATGCTTGTCCAAAAAAGTATGTATAGGTATAAAAAACAAAAACAAACGAGGGCATCGTTTGTTTTTTGTTCATTGATAGGTTTTCAGTGTAGAATGAATCATATTTGAGAGGGAGAAGGATTCTTCTACTTTTTGTCTTGCTTTGCTTCCCAAGCGTTGCCTTAAATCCACATTATCTTGAAGCGTTTTAATTTGTTTGGCAAATTCCTGTTCTGAATGTTGTGATATGAGAATCCCTGTTTCATGGTCCACAATCGCTTCTTTAATGCCGCCTACATCGACTGACATAATTGGAGTTCCTGCGGCCATCGCTTCCAGGACGACCATTGGAAAAACTTCTCTAAGTGATGTTAAAAGAAGTAAGTCCATATTGCATATAAATTCATACGGATTGGAGGCATTGCCTAGTAGCATCACTTTATGGCGTAACTTTAAGTCTTTAATCATTTTTTCTACAAATTCCCGCTCCGGTCCATCTCCAGCAATATAAAACATCACATTAGGTACGTCTTTTAACTCATTAACGATTTTCAAGAAAAGTTCATGATTTTTCTCTTTTGATAAGCGGGCTAAAATTCCCACATTAAAGGTTTCTTTAGGCTGTAATTGTTTAAAAGAAAAGTGTTCAATATCCACGCCGTTGTAAATCGTTCTAATAAGCTCATTCCTTACACCCAGTTGAAGTAAGTTATCTTTTTCAAAATTACTGACCGCAATGATTTGCTCAACATGCTTATTCAGCACCCTTTTAAATAGAAAGGGCACCTTTTTTTCAAGGATGGTTACATTATGCTTGGTATACACCAGCTTGATATTTCTTCTGGTCAGTTTCTTGATTGCGATCGAGTATAGCAGCATTCGTAAACTATTGGCATGAATGACATCGATGTGTTTTAAGCTGACTTGTTTAGTCAGTATTTTAAGATTGGCAAGGTGATTCTTTAAGCTTAAAGGGATGAATTGTTGTTTATTATGAATTTGCTTGTACAATTCCCCTGTCGCAGCAGCAGAGTAAAACGTCATGTTTTCATCCTGAAGATGGTTTTCCAATTTGCAAAAATACATCTCAGCTCCGCCAATTATGAGTTTATCTGTAAGTAGCAGGACATTGTTCATAAACCTTATTTCCCTCCATTTAGTACAGAGGCAGGCTGTGAACCTCTGTTTTTGTTGTATGCGTTATAGGCGTATTTGCTAAAATAGAAGTTAGCTTTTACGAAATTTAATTTTTCCTGGCTTCGTAACAGCTTCCAATATCGGTAAGCAGCCTTAAATTTATTTCTTGAAGTGGAGTTACTTACAATCCGATATTTGGATAAGACTTTTGGTAAGCCATGCGCTTTATATCCTTGTCGTAAAAGTAACAGCCATAATGCAGTATCTTCAGGCTGAATATCGGGCATTTCGATATTCTTGATTTGCAGCCTATCCAGCATCACGGTTAAACAGCCAATTGTTGTATTTCCAATCAGATGCTTATAATCCACCTCTTTAGGTGCCTTTACTTCAACATCAAGAGACTTACCTTCTTCATCTATTAAAGAATAGGAGGTGAAAGAGAAAGCGAGATTTCCCTTTTGCATGAATGCGACTTGTTCTTCCAATTTAGTTGGGAGCCATAAATCATCACTATCAAGAAACGCGATATATTTTCCGTTGGCTTCTTTAATGGCTATATTCCTAGCCTGGGCAGCACCGACATTCTTAGATAAAGGAATAAGTCTGATCCGTGGATCATTCTCTGCATAGGATTTAATGATAGAAACCGAGTCATCCTTTGATTGATCATCTACAATGATCATCTCCCAGTTAAAATAGGTTTGATCTTGCACAGTTTTTATCGTTTCAGGGATAAAAGACGAGCAGTTATACGAGGGAGTTATCACGGAAACTAAAGGTCTGTCATCCTTTTTGCTGTAGGTCATTACATTCCACCTCTTTTTTCTCATATACCGAAATATATTTTAAAGTTAGTGCTAAAAAGGAAAAAAATGCTTCATTAATCATGAGTGAAAGGGACATCATCTGTATTAAGAAAGCAAAAAGAGTAAGCACAATGAAGGGTTTTTCTTTATGTAATTTAGTCTTGAATAAAGTGATGATAAGCATTAATAAAAAGGAAAGGTAAAAAAGAAAACCAATGATTCCAGACTCTACTAAAACCTCAAGATATGTATTGTGAACATATAGCTTTTCATTATGCTCAAAAGCGTAATAATCGGAAAAATTAAAAGCGCCAATCCCAAAAAGGGGATTTGACATAAAGTAGTTAATCGCCTGCCCCCATAATTCAAACCTTCCGCTTCCCCCGTCAGTTGAAAAGTCAGAAATGCGGCTCGTGACGATTTCATTGAGATCTATATTGATAAGAGATCCAGCAACATATATCACCGCTAAAAATAATAAGGAAACAGCTAACATTTTGATTTTTTTTGAGAAATTAGCTAACAGCATGTACAAAAAGACCACCAGTACAAGCGCTAAAACACCGCCTCTAGAAAATGTAAGAAGGGAAGTAATCATACATAGGAGGAATCCAATAGAATGCTTTAATCCCTTTAAATTGGTTAAATAATAGGAAAAAAAGATTGTGTTAAAAAAAATGAAGATGTTGGGGTCATCCAGCAAACCGATTAATCTTGGATAATCCCGGTCCAATAATAATCCATATGAAGTAATCTCAACACCTGTCGGAAATCTTCCTGTCACCTGTATGCCTATGATGTATAATACTAGGCTGCTAACGTTAAAGATGATTCCGACATTTGCAATCGATTTCTCAATCGCACTTAGCTTTGTAAGCTCCAATACATATCTCATGATGAAATAACAGCCAAGTACGAGTATCACTCCTAGAATGACCCGAATGCTCGATTCAGGATACTGAGAAAAAGCGCCGCTCAGACAATAGGTGAAATAAAATAAGAGCAAAAGGATTTCATAATGATAAAGGGTATGGAAATAAAAATCCCGAAAATGAATGCAAAAGAAAATGGCTAGAAATATCATATAAATTTTTAAAGAAAAACCGATGGAGATATTATATTTACTGAGCGTAATAAAAAATAACAAGAGAAAGACTGACCATATAGAGGTGTTTTTATTAATTAGCAATCTTTCCATTCTCTTTTTGTCTCCCATCTTGTAAATGTTCGGTAGCAGGTTTCTTTTTAATAAAGCCAACGATTAATTGCTTGATGCTCTTATCGAGCAGCAAAATTAGAGCAGTGACGAAAATGATGGTAGAAATCATGGCTATAAAAGGATACTTGGATAATAAGTTTTGCATCAGGATGAAACTAATGAAAAAGAAGGTACCATACGGCAGGATGACCTTGAAAAGTACCGCTCTTTTTTCTGGATTGGCAGCGACATAGCCAATGAATGAGACGATTTCCATGGTAAGGACGGCAAAAGCTGAGCCAGCCACTGCATAGTTAACGCTCATAAAATAGAAGGAAACCAAACCAACGGTGATTGTTATAAACTGGACAAATGTACGCCGGTTCTGTAATCCCCTTGTTGTGAGACCGTCAGCAATGGCAATGTTAAAGCCTTGCAGAACGATTATAAAAGCCAATATTTTTAAAGGCTGAACCGCAGATCCCCACTCGGGTCCAAATAAAATGGTGACGAGATAAGTGGCCAAGTAGAATAAGGTTATAGTCATGCACATGCCGATATAGGACATGATTTTCATTTGCAGGATATTCAATCTTGTATGTTCTGCAAGCTCACCTTGGTTGTATCGCTTAAATAAAAGCGGAAAAAAGGCTCCTGCAATGACTCCTGGTATTTGGTATAAAGCAGAAGGAATCCGATAGGCTACTGCAAAGAGACCGACAAGCGCTAAAGGCAGTGTTTTTTCCAGCACCAATGGACCCAATTGTGGGGTTAGCATGATAAATAACCCACTGATTAAAAACGGACTAAGATTCGTTAATAATTGTTTTTCAAAAGGAGACTTCCATTTTATTTCCGCTTTTTTCAGCAGTAAATAAAGGCTGTAAAATCCACCGGCTAAATAAGAGAATCCATATAAAAAGGCTGCCAGATGAACATCAACTTTCAAGCCCATACTCACCGTGGTTGAAAGTATCAACGCAAAAGAAGAGAAGATTTTTATCCACGCGATGAATTGCATTCTTTCAGTTAATTGAAAATAGGTTATTCCAATACTTTGCATCGCCAGGCCAATGACCATCGGGATCATTAAGCTATAGATCATATAAAGAATTTGTTGTTCTTGATAAAGAATATGAATGCCAGCAAAAAAAACAAAAAAGGTCAAAAGGGAGCAAACAATCCGAATCTTAATATAGGAAGAAAATGTTCTTCCTAAGTTTTCCTTTTTTGATCCTTCCCTTAGAAAAGTATTACTTGTCCCGAGGTCCGTAAGAAAATTCATGACCATGGCAAGAGCCAATGCCACACTGAAAATCCCGTAGTTCTTTGAGTTAAAATAATTTGCTAATAGAATGAGCGTGGCCGCATTAAGAACATTGGATAGAATGGTACTGTAAAATAAGTGGACAATATTTTTTAAAATAGAGTTTTTCTTTGTATTCACTTTATTCGCTCCCGATTTTATGACGATAAAGTCGTTGGGTTGAGTAGTGGTGCAGGTGATTGAATTGTCTTTCTGGTTAAAGAAGGCTGAGTTTGGTTTAAATAATATTCATATGTGCTGGCAAGACCCTGTTCAAGTGAATGAGCGGGATGCCAACCCAATTTTTGAAGTGTCGTTTTATTACAGAGTAAGCTGTCTTTGATATCCCCATTTTTAGCTGGCTGATAAATAGGAGATAAATCATGGTTGCCAAAGGATTGAATAATCGAGAATAATTGATTGATGCTTGTACTGGTGGTTGATGAGACATTGAAGGTGCCGCTTTCTTCATATTCCAACGCCTTCAGATTGGCATCGGCTACATCCTTTACATAGATGAAATCCCTTGTTTGAGTGCCGTCTCCATAAATGACGGGCCGCTCATTTTTTATGACAAGATTAGTGAAGATCGATATAACACCGCCTTCGCCGCTAGCTGTCTGTCTTGGCCCATATACATTACTGTATCGAAGATTCACATAATTTAAATCGTATAATTCTTTAGCGAGCTTTAGATAATCCTCTGCCGTTTTTTTTGATGCACCATAGGGTGATAATGGAGAGGTAAGATGTGATAATGTGATTGGCATGACATCAGCATCTCCATATACAGCCGCAGATGAAGCAAACACGATTTTTTTTACGGCATACTTGTGAGAAAGCTTAGCGATGTTTATCGTTCCCATGATATTGATTCGTGCATCATTCGTAATATCCGAAATGGATTGTTGGACACTTACTTGTGCAGCTTGATGAATGACATAGTCAGGCCTAAATGTCTCCATCGCATTTTCAAGCAGGACCTCATCTTCAACATTTCCAAAGAAGGGAGTGACTTTGGCCTGGACATTTCCGATAGATCCGGTAGAGAGGTTATCATATATAGCCACTTCATAATTATTACGGATTAATGTATCAACAATATGAGAACCAATAAATCCAAAGCCCCCAGTTACTAGTACTTTTTTCATTTTTCACTACCCCTTTTTTGATTATCTAGCTCCATTACCAGTAAAGACTATGGTCAAAGTTCGAAACAAAATCTTGATTTCCATAGCAAATGTGCGGTGTTGAATATAATATAGGTCGTAATGCAGCTTTTCTTTTGGTGATAAATCATAACCCCCATTTACTTGTGCCCATCCAGTAATTCCAGGTTTTACATATAAACGGTTTTTAAAGCCAGGCAAAAACTTTTCAAATTCTTTATAGAAATATTCCCTTTCAGGTCTTGGCCCGATGAGCGACATATCTCCTTTTAAAACATTAATAAGCTGAGGGATTTCATCAATCCGTGTTTTTCGTATAAAGGCTCCTATTCTAGTCACCCTGGAATCATTTGCACTTGCCCACTTAGGCCCATTTTTTTCGGCATCGATGCCCATGGAACGCAGTTTAATCATATTGAAGGGTTTCCCATCCAGACCTAGTCTTTGCTGATAAAAAAAAGGGGAGCCAGTTGAATCAATAGGGATAAGAATGCAGAATAAAAGTAAAATAGGTGCTGTAAGTATCAGCATAAAAAACGAGATGATTAAATCCATAGTGCGCTTTATATTAAAATAAGATGATGTCGATAGTGGTTTTGTCAGGTTTGCTTCCTGCCTATCGACTCTGACTTTCGAATCCACTGGTTATCCTCCCTGAATTAAGAAATGATCATTGATCCTGAAATTTCAAGATTTGCCCTTTCGAATTGCATTTTCACACCGGCAATTTTCTCTAACTTGTCTCTGCCTTCTTGTATCGCTAATATTATGCCATCACAATATTTAGCAATGATATTTGCATCAGGTTTATTTAAACTGTCTGATGTATGAAATAAAATGATGTCAAAATCCTTCTTCCATTCCTCAATCAGAGTTGGAAGGGTCTCTAATGTTAATAAAGTTGCTGGCTCATAAATGGCTTCGCTTGTAGGTATACAAAATAGATGACCCTTTATATGTATAGCATGTTCGTTAATATTGGGCTTCTCGTTTAAAAGCAAGTTGGTCAAACCGAATGAATTATCGATATTAAACACTTGATGCAGCGAAGGCTGGCGCAGATTAGCATCCACTACAAGGACTCGTTTACGCTGTTCAGAAAAGGCAAGTGCTAAGTACGCTGATGCATTTACAATATTCTGTGTTTGTGAAAGAGATGTAATCATTAATATTGGATCGTCTTTATGAAGGTTGGACTCGATATTGTTACATATCGAATAAAATTGCTCTTTATTGATTTCATTTAGGTAAAAGGATTGTTTCCTTGTGAATTTAATACTCACTATATTCACCCCGTTTTGTGGAAGGTAAGGTTTTATATGTTGTTTTACGTTTTCTGTTTATTCTTTTGGTATTCAAATCCAGCCTCCCTAATAATGGAATTCCAAGAAGTTCAAGCTCCCTATCGGAGTAGGTTGAATCATCAAAGTGCTCTCTAAGAAGTGCTAAGCCTATTCCAGCAAAAAAGCCTATTACGATCGAAATGGCTATGATGAATTTCGGCTTTGGGAAAAGCAGTTCTGCTTGTCCCATTTCATTATCATTGAGAATACTAATCTGTTTAACGTTTGTAATGTCTTTAAAATTAGATATCGAATGCCTCGCGACAGTTTGGGCGATGTCCTTAGCGGATTCAGGATTTGAATCCTTGACTGTAATCGTGATGATTTGTGAATTATCTCGATTAGTAATGGAAACTTGCTTAAGTAAGTCATAGCTAGAAGTCTTAAGATTCAATTCCTCTTTAACTCCTATCATGATTTGCGGACTTTTAATGATGTCCATATATGAAAGGGCAAGCTGTCTGTTCTCTTGAACCTTGTTTATCGAGGCTTCCTTTTCATCCATGCTTAATGATCCTGCCAGAACTTGCGTGGAATACTGATAGGTTGGTTTCATAAGGTACATGGACGAAAAAATAATAAAACCAGTAATACAAAGGGTAGATAGAATAATGATAAATATTCGCTTTTTTAAGATTCGTATAAAATCTTTAATTTTTACTTTTTCATTCATCGATTTCACCACTTTTTTAGAGATAGTAAGAATACGTTCACAACTTGCAAAGAATTTTTATATAATAGTAAGCAATTATCCTATTTTGCGTTTTAAAGCTATGTGGTCTTTGGAAATTACTTTTTCTTGTTTGTTTCTTGTGAAATACGATCCGAGCCTCATGCATGGTTTTTCCACGAGTAGATAGGACGCTGAAGAGAGTAAAAAAGATAAGAAAAAGGAAAATATCAATATTAAACCGGTAGGCAGCTTGTTATAAAATAGGTACATCAAAGAGAATAAGGATATAAGATGGTACAAATACAAGCTATATGAAATTTTCCCGAGAAGAGTTAGCAATCTAGACCTTAAGACCGCCGAAATTTTTTGGGAACATACGCTCATGATGATAAAAATGCAAACACCGAATGAGACAACGTAATCCCTAAAAATATAATTGTTTAAAAAATCCACTTCGCCAATGATGCCTTCGTACATAAAACAGGTAATTGCCCCCAACAACAATGCAATTTTTACAGTTTTTTTCTTTTTCAAGGTATAGGAAAAAAGTTCGTGTCGATATTTCGCTATTATTGCTCCCATCAAAAAAAGGGTACTGTAGTGGAAACTTAGAAGAATGCTGGTTATATCTCCACCAGAACCAAACAAAAACAAAAAAATAGTCGACGAAAAAATTAAAACAAAAAGCCATAATAAAGAGTATTTAAGCTTTTTTCGCACAAATAAAAAAATCAGAACAGGAAATATAATCGAAATTCTCATTTCGTGGACAAGGGACCATATAACGTTGTTATAGGCATCTGTATTGTACTGCCCTATAAACAAAAGATGTTCTATTAATAAGGAAGGAGTATCCGGGCCTGTCCAAGATTTATTAAACCAGTCAGTGATATAGGGAAAATCAATTTGGCTTAAAAGCATTTTAGCCAATATAGCTATGCCTATTGCTACTAGATATGGTATATAAATTCGAAACACTCGTTTTATTAAGTATGTAGAATAGTGGAATTTAGCACTATTAACTGATAAATACAAAACAAAACCACTTAATACAAAGAATAGAATGACAGACTCATTTCCACTACTGAAAAAAAGGCGTAAAGGAGTTTCCTTAAACAAATAAATCATGTAGGAGCTGTTTGAACCATACTGATAATTAGCATATGAAGGGTATACCATCAAATAATGCCCGAATAACACAATGAGAGCGGCTAACCCCCTTAATGAGTCGAATTCCTCATATCTAGTCATATCCTCCTCCATATGAACCTTTTTTTTTATAATATAGCACTTGTTCTTAATAAAGTATAGCTAGTTCTTTAAAACAGACAAAAATAGACAATTAAGTACAAAATTAACCATAATATACCAATTTATAAGCTCGATTAGGTAATGTTTAATCGACTAATAAATACTTCTGGAGAACAGTTGAAAGACCGAACACATCATGCTCTTATAAGAGATTTGTGGCCTTTGGCCAATGGATAAATCCTGTTCCCACTACCCTAAATTTCCTTAAGATATGGAAGTTTGGGGAACAGCTAGCCAGTTAAGGATTAGACATACAGGCGATGTTTATTATTCCTGTAATGAGGGAAACGAATTACAAGATATGCAAATAGAATTAAACCAATTGACATAATAATGTAAAGATGGTAAGTTCAATTTGGTTATTCTTTATAAAGAACAGTTTGTTCGTTAAGGGTGATGGTGTAAACTGTTAATTCTATCGAAAGATAAAAAATAAGTAAAAAAAAATAATAGATTTTACTATTTAATATAAACCTGTCATTTTTATTAAAAGCAAAAGATCCATTAATAAATTATATAAGAAAGGATGATTTTAATGCCTTTATACCAAATGAGAGAAATATGGACACCTCTAAAATTAGTTGGGGTTAAGTTTTTTAAAACAGAAGAAGGAAGTATTTTTATGAAAGTATTTAATAAACGTCGAAGAAAGTTAAAGTAAAATATTATTGTGCGTTAAGCTTTTTGTGATGAATCAAAAATCACCAATACCTAGTTGTTTTATTGAAGAATATTGTAGAATGATGGCGGAAAATAACGAAAAGTATTTTAATAAATTCGTCAGATTTTTAAGTATAATTAACATGAATATAGTATTAAATACTTAGTGAAAAAAAATTCATGGGCTATTACGATTTCTTAAAAAGATAGAATGACAAAATTAACTCCATGAACCAAAATAGGAAGATCATAATGTGAAATATTCTTGAGAAAGGCAAACCTATTGAAAAGTAGGGGCGCAAAATTACAGGTCTAAGGCTTTGCTAAGACGGCTGTGTTACCACAAGTTGGGTGGGATTTGTCATGGAAGCTAACAATGAACGGGAAGAATGGGTTTATCTAATTTTAGATGCTAAAAATGTAGGATTAACTATTGAAGAAGTGCGGGAGTTCATAATAGGAAAATGAACGGGAAAAAGAAGATATTAAGGGTTAAAAAAATTTCGTTAGGGAAGGCTGTTATACAGTCTTCTTTTTTTATTTCATTATCGGAAACCACCGTAAAAGGTATCCAGAATAAAGAACATGGGGACAATAATAAAAATGCAACCAGTGAGGGGGACTTTTTATTATGGATGTACCTATTGCCTTTTTGAAGGGATTAATATGGGGAACTTTATTCAGTGTACCGTTATGGTTATCATTTTGCGGTTGGATAAAAATAATAATGAATGCTTTAGAATAGAACCTTAATAAATTCAGATTATTTAAATGAATATAGCAGGATTTAATATATTGATAATTGAATTTAATTTATATACATAATGTGTTTTAATTTGTCTTACCCTTCAAAAAAATTGTTAATAATAACTTAATTATTTTTAGCCGTAAGCCGATACTACATATAGAGATCAAGCAAAGGGACTTCGCAACAGGCGATGTCAGATAGCTGCCATCGAAATATAAGGAGATTATTTGATGACAAAAAACAAATACATTACGTTCGAGGAAGTATATGAAAAGAAACAGAGAAGCAAGAAAATTTTTATTGGGACTTATATTACCATTACATTAATATTGATTTCTTTAATGACTTATTTAATGGGACAAGTATAATATGGAGTATCGAAGGGGCTGAGGAATCGGTCCTTTTTTGTTTTTATCCATATAATATTGACTAGTACTAAATATTAAGAAAATGTTAATATTCAGTCATTTTTCTGTTAGTAAACTAGTTTCCGCTTGCCAATCCCTATTATATATGTGATTATCAGATAAAAGAGCTATATTCCTTATTATTGAAAAAAGATTTGGGACAACTTATGAAATGGTGGAGTGGAAATTTCGCATGGATTTTTTTGATATTTTAAAAGACACTTTTGCCAAGGGTGAGTCTGGACAAAATGTTTCTGTAAATGAACTTGTGGAAGAGATTAAGGAGAAATTAAGCGGGATCATTGAACATCCTGATAGAATATGATTCGTAGATACTTCTTCCCGGGCTTATTGACGTTGGGTGTTATTTGGTGCAGTTTTGTATAGAACGTTATTCTATCGTTTTCAGTGGCTCTTATATGTATCCTTTTTAGTGCAGATGAACTGCATCAAAAACTAACCGGTGGCCGTGTCCCTTTGTGGATGTTATCACGGACACGTTTGGCGGTTTGCAAGGAATCTTCTGTTTTCTTTTATTTATCGATGGAGAAAGCGACATCGAATCTGAATAACTCATTTTGATACATATAATGTAGGAATGACGGAGCATGTCTTAAACATGCTTCTTTTTTTTGCGTTTATGGATGCTACGCTTTGAGGGTGAGGACTCTGGTGCATAAGCTTGTATCATTTTTCATTGGCCGCTCGGTTGAAAAAGCGTTTCGAAGCTGCGAATTAATCCGGCATATTATGTGCAACATCGTTGCCTTGTACTTTTACAATATGGAAGTAGAGACCTTTAAGTATGATGCAGGCCGATACTTAAGAAAGTGAAGAACTGGATTCTGGTTAGGGTTGGAGGGCAGTATAAAACGGCCTATGAAATTCCAGTTACACAGGTTCTTCAATTCTCACTATGGGTGCTTACTTTGGAACAAAATTGTTATGTCTTAAAAGAAAAAGGCGAATGCTGTTTGTTATGGGATTATCGGTTTAAATAGATTCCTCTCCTTTTTCAGGCTCGAGTTCGTTTTATTGAAAAGGGAGAGGCATGCTCTCATGTATTGCCGAAAAGAGCTACTTCTCATGAAACATATTTCATTCTTGAACGATCACTGATGGCTTTCAGAATAAACATTTTGTCCTGTTTGCTTAGCATAGCCCAGCTGCCTGCTTTGATTTTCATACAAATCCACTCCTTTGGTTTAGGATTATTTATTATAGTTGATGAATGACGGTTGATGGAATTCCGGGTCCAGTGAATGATAGAGTCAATTGATAATAGGGGCAAGGGGAAGATGGAATTGTCAGCTCATATTAGATTATACCGTCTTTTAGTGCCTAATAAACAACAAAAATTCCAACAAATCTCTACAATTGGTGTTCGTTTTTTGTCAGATTATTGGACGGGGAAAATGAAAAAGCTGTCGGGATGCGGGTCCGGACAGCTCTTTCATTTTTTCTTATTTGATGGATAATTGTTCTTTTAATTCGGATTGAACCTTTTCTTTTTCTTCATCCGACACGATATTATAGTAGACTCCGTCGATTTTCGTTCCATTTCCTGGAATGGTTGCTTGCGTTATGCTTTTGCTTGCGTCCCTGTAGTTCTTTTGGATGTCCATCATGTCATCAAACGTCAAATTCGTCTGGATATTTTTACTTAATGCATCGAATACATCATCGTATTTCGTCAGTGATGAAAGGCTAGCGCCTTCCTTGATGACAGCCTCGATGATGGAACGTTGTCTGGATTGTCGGCCATAATCACCATTCGGATCATCATATCTCATTCGCGAATATTTAAGCGCATCTTCTCCATTTAGATTAATGCTTCCCTTTGCGAAATGGACGCCTTCATAAGTGAAGTCCAGATCGTTTTGTACGGTCACGCCGCCGACTGCGTCAACGATATCCTTAAAGCCTTCCATATTGATTTTCATATAATAGTCGATTGGGATATCAAGGAAGTTTTCAACGGTATCCATGGACATTTTCGCGCCGCCGAAGGCAAATGCATGGTTGATTTTATCCTGTGTTCCATGACCGACGATTTCGGTCCGTGTATCACGTGGAATGCTTAGCATTTTGACCGATTTCTTTTGTGGATTGACCGTCAAGACGATCATAGTATCTGAACGGCCTTTGTCGCCATCACGTTCATCGACACCGAGCATGAGCATCGAAAATGGCTCCTGATCTGATAGTGCAAGGTCCTTAGTTCGTTTATCGGTGGTACGGTCTATTGGTGTATGCATCGTGTCAACGGTCTTTGTCAGTGAATTCCATACGGAGTAGGCAAAGGCTCCCCCAGCTAATATGAATAGCAGGACAATTACCCCGACTACCTTCAGCCATGTCCGCTTCTTTTTCTTCTTTTTTTCATGTCTCATATTTTACTTCCTTCCTCTTTTTGTAACCACTTCATCTATTATATTTAATTTCATAATAAAAGAATAGTATATTTTGCTACTTTATAATACCTTTGACATATTTGGAAGCTAATAAAAGGTTTTTGTTATGACTTGAAAGTTTAATAGCTTTTTATAATTAGTTAGAATTTTTTTGAATTGAATGCTGATATAGCAGCGGTTTTAAGCTATGACCTTGTAGGAGCACGCTTATAAAGCCTGGGTTTCATCTAGGTAAATAGTCGTGGGGTTTTTCAAGGCTTCAAGGGAAGCTCGTATTGAAAACGGGGCTTCCATCCAAAGGGTAACGAATTTCAAAAGGACGATATCTGCCGCTGATGATATTTATTGAAATCATACATAATAATATGCTTAGACAAGATAAAGATGTAGATGTATACACTATGGTAAACGGCTGGTGACACTAAAATTTAAAAAACTGGAAGTTTGGGTACTAATATAAGAAGGACGTTAATATTTAAAGCAATAGGGCTCATAGAAACGTCATATCTAATTAAAGGAGTGAAACTAACTGACCTAAGTATGGATTACTCAAACAACAGGATCAGGCGAGTTGTTGCATTGATTTAACAGGTGTTGTTCAGTTCCGTGGTCGGAAATAGGCGGTGTCTTAATATAGCGGATATGATAGCTGAAAGTATAGCTAATGAGGGCTAACAATAACGTCAAGAGAATACCGCGCAGTTGGCGGATATTGCGATAAACGTAAAAGATGAAAAGTTTGGTGTTAAAGGAGACTTTAACCCAATTACCAAAACAGGTACTGATGATTCGGATGCAATTTATAACGCTATTCTATACGCTAAACAAATCAAGGCGAGAAAGATTATTTTCCCAACAGGACACTATCAAGTCAAAATTAAATACGATATCGATTTTGGTAACTTAGAGATTGACCTTCAAGGGAGCACCATACTTTACACTGGCACAAATACATGGGTTGGCAATGGTGAAAACAGATTAGTCGGTATTTTCACACTTAAAGGAGATGCTACCACTTATCCAGTCCATAATATAAGTGGCTATACACCGATTAATTATCTTAACAGTAGGAGATATATCAAGTGTTCAGCAGTTCAATTAGGTGCTGGTGTTATTGCAAAAGATTTATATAATATTGGAGACTTTGTTTTTATTGACATCAATACAGGAATAGGTGCAACAGTTTACTCTGTTGCTAATCCCGAAGCAAGAGTATTGACAAGGGTAATAGAAAATGACGGTCCAGCTGCTAATGCAATTTACGTTGAATACTATAGTCCTTTTAATTGGACTGGGTTCACCCCTACAGGAACAGTACAAAAAATAGTACCACTTGAAAATATGTATATCCATAACGGATTTTTCAAAGAGGAAAATCCTGTATCTGCAGATAGTGTATCAGGAACTGCTAGGGATGGATTTTTAAGTTTTATTAATAACTTACATGTGGTAAACAGTCGATTTGAAGATCTTCGGGGTGAAGGTCAGAAATTCCCTTTAATACTAAGCAAAAGATGTTATGGACTTTCGTATGAGAATATAGACGCTAAAGACTCTAAGTATCGTGGTGATGGTGGAGGATATTGCATTCAAAATATTTATTCAATGAAAGTGTATTTAAATGAGATTACAGGTCATAGAGTTCGTCATATTATCGACTTTTCAGGAAGTTCGTTTTCAAGTGCTATTAACTGTTTTGGTACAGGAGATCAAGCTGAATGTTGGCACATATTTGGAATCTATGTTCGACTTGCATGGAATGTGCGAACATAACATCGTTTGGGAAAATTGTTACGGCGGTTTCTTACTTGGCAATAATATTTTGTATTTCCCTATGCTCATAACAGATATAGAATACAAAAAACTGTAAGGGAGCAATTAGAGGAACTGGCGAAAAAATCAAATTCAATAATTCCAATTTATTAGTTGGTTATCATAGTGGTGGAACACGAATAAACAAACTAGACGCCTTTCAATCTTATATTAGATTCGAAGCAGCCACAACAAGACCTATATATGCTCATGATAGGGGAGGGAAATATTTAAATAATTATCTAATTCACTGATTGTGAAGTGGAATGGGATGCAGGAACAGATTCAGACCATATTATACAAAATTACAGCTTAGTTAGTTTTGTAAACTGTAATTCAGGTAATTTTCAGCCGTCAATTAGGACAAACGTATATGTAAGAAATTGCGAATCTTTAGTTCATGAAGGTGGGACAAATAAAGATGTAGCTTTTATTTTGTCATCGGGTTCTCCTTTATCCACAGAAACTCCTTTAAGTTGAGACTTTGGAACGGTTCATATAAAAGCCAAAAAGTTATTGAATAAACAAGGATTATCTAATCTTACAGCCGTTTCAGCTGCTAATGATTTAGGTGCTGTTAAGGTATTTATCTATATGGATAAAGCAATTTTTGATTCACCAACAGGGAATATGAGGTGGTGGTGGAGAGAGGATACTATAGGAACAATGCAACATAAAATATATTTCTTTTTAACTAATAATGTTTTAGCGAGAAATATAGTTGATAATTTTACTACTGCTAATGCTCCAAACTACTTCATTAATGATTATGGAAATATACTATTAGGATATACCACATCGGCATTTAAACCATTTGCAGAGGGAATAACTATGTATGCGGACAGCACTGGTACGATGGTAACCAAACAAGTTTCTGTTAATTCAAGTAACGCTGTTATTATTAAAAATCCAACTTTACTTTAAAAATAACTAAAATGTGTAAATAATATGCTACAATATCCTCATATGATATATGGGGGAGTAGTAACAGTGAATAATAAAGTGTATTTATTAAAAATGATTTATTACAGGTTGAGAAAAAATAAAAATAAATCAATGCAATTGAAAATAAACCGGTTAAGAGGTCAAGGTGCTTCAATAGGAAATGATGTAAGAATATTTTCTAAAATTGACACCCCCGAACCATATTTATTGCAGATTGGTAATAATGTGACTATCTCAACCAGCGTGTCTTTTATAACTCATGACAACTCGATAACAAAAATATTGCCTAATAAATCTGATGTATTTGGCAAAATTATCATCGGTGATAACAGTTTCATTGGGTTAGGAAGTATTTTAATGCCAGGGGTAGAACTAGGTGCCAATACTATTGTCGGTTCAGGAAGTGTTGTGACAAAAAGCTTCAAAGAAGGAAATGTCATCATAGCCGGAAACCCAGCAAGAGTAGTTAAGGCTGTCTCTAGTTATGCAGAGAGTATTGCAGAAAATGCATTTGATTTTAAAGGAGTTAGCAACTCCCAAAGAAAAGAAGTTATTTTAAAAAATTCAGATAAGCTATTGGCTAAATAATTAATTTGGTATAAGTGTCGTTACTTTGACGACGCTTTTTTTGTATTGGTACTTTATTTAAAATTATGGTTTGTATTAAATCATAAAGAATGCAGGGACTCTCTTTCCGATTATAGAATTAACTTATAAAGGAATGGAGGACAAACTGAATGTTAGAAAATTTCCAACTGAATTATCCAGCTAGTAGATTAGATGAGAAAAAGTATTTAGATATGACATATTCTATTGGCACATTATTAAGGAGTATCGAAAGTGAGTTTTATTGTTTTTGCTATGGCATTCATTTTACATGAAAAATTGGAATACCCACATTCAAGTACAAATAAGCTTTCAAGTGAAGACCAGCTTGAGGAACTAAAAGTCAGAAAATAAAAAGAGATGAGTTTATTAAATCTCGTTTAATCTACAAAAAATCGTATCTACATTCTGCGATATGATTTTAAAATTAATTAACCAACTTAAAAAGTTAAAAATTAGCCAGGAACTAAAGGATCACATCACCAATATAAAAGAGCCCTTAAATGATTTCTTTCCATTTTTAAGAGATTTAAGAAATTCGCAAGCCCATTTAGATGAACGTGTATTAAAAATGCAACATGGTAAGGAAATCCTAACTCCGGTATTTGTGATATCAAGTACATTAGAGGAGGAATTCAAATACACTCTTGGAGACGGGTCACTGGGTAGTATTACTTTTTCTTACGAAAGGGTAAAGATTATCCAAAGTGTAATTCAAGCATTAATTAACACTCTAAGTTGGGTTAGTCCGATAGAAAACTTTAATAATAAATAACTTATAGAAATCCAAAGAAGTCTTTTTTTTTTTATGTGTCAAAGTAGGAACAAACTGCACGGTAAAATGTTACACATCCTTATTTCCTTAAGAAAATACCCGTATATATCATCTATCATTTGTATTAAATGGTATATTTAGTATGTTGATGATATATGAGATTAAGGGGATGTTGATTTTGTTAGAGGAAAAATTAGGAACAGCCATGCATTGGTGGAGATTTGAAAATAAGGTATCTGATTCAATGCTCATAAACGTTGATTGGGTTTTTAAAGCTGGAGTAGCGCTTTACCAGTCAATCGGAGTTTTGGCATCAGAAAAAAATGAAATAAGTAAAAGAATAATGCGGGGTACTTCCGGTGGAACTAAACAAGTAGTTATACAATTACCTCTCAATCCAGCTGAATATTTTCATTTAAGAGGTATATTGGCAATGACGGCTGACATGTATAGAATCACTTCAGCTATAGTTAAAAATTCAGAAACAGGTGACTTAAAGTCGCACCTTAATAAAATAAAACGAAGCTCTAATAAATTTAGAGACTTAAGAAACTTTTTTGAACATATTGATGATCGATTAACAGACTTTAATAAGCACGGTATATCTGGAGAAACAGAAACTAATTGTGGAATATCCTATACAGAAAGTGCAAAGGATTGTTTTCATTTAGTGTTTGATGGATTCAGTTTTCATTTCAGTGATGAAAAAAAGTCAAAAGAAAGATCTTTTACTGTAAATGATTTTATCCCCATCTTCGAAGGATTAGAGGGACTTTATGATGTTTTAACTAGCCACAAAATACAAGCTCAAAATTACCCTCATTTTAGCAGTTACTGTAATTATAAAGCGTTAATTAAGTAAAAGTATGGGGGATTTAGCTATCTAACACCTTCCTCAATAGAAAGAAGTTGGTTTGTAGCTTTTGTAGCGTAGTAGGAACCAACAGTGTACCTATTGAAAAAGTCATTATCAATAATAAACTCCTCCAATAAGGCAAGCAAATTAAACAAACTGTAACATAGAAAATTAATTCACAATAACAATATCGGTCAAACATTATAACTTCAGTTGATATATTTTGTTTGGATATTTAGTATGCAGTTAATGAGATTGAGGTTAATAAGGATACAAGGAAATGATTAAACTAACGGATACAATGATTGAAATTGAACATAAGGGTATTGGTTCAGGTTAGTGAAAAATAAAATACTAAAATTCGGGCATCGCAAATTGCGGTGCTTATTTTATTGGAGGAAAACACTTTGGTGATCCTTCAAGTAAACAACTTTCATAAATTATTTGAATGGCTTCCAATTTAAATGATATATGAAAGTTGTAAACAGCAACATCCATCCCTTAAATAAAAAGGAACTGCCTCAATTATTTTTCTGTCTGGAAATGCTAAGTCTAAAGTTTTAGTAGCTTTGCAAACGCTCCTCCAGGGAAACAATTCTAAACTTTAACTCTTGATAGAGGCTCTCATTAAGGGACTTTGTGAAGACGAATCTTGGAAAGAACTAGTCGGTGCAACATTTGGTAATACAGATATTCGTGATGTGGATCTGGAACAAGTCAATTCAAAACTCAAATGCTGAAATTTACTAACTGAGCATTCGAACGAATTGCTAGCTGTTTTAAGCGTTTTTGATCCCAATGTTTAATAGGTCAAATTTTAGATGACGTACTTAAACTTTACGATATGATTCTAGAGGAAAATGAAATCGATGGATTAATCAAACGTGTAAAAAAGTTTTTGGCTTGAACTCAAGGGGAAATGAAGTTCTTGGGTCTTGTCAAGAAGGCAACAGTAACACCAGCTCCAGAGACGTAAGGTAAATCGAAACCCTGTGTTGGCTCTTTCTATTCGTTTATGAGGGCGTACTAATTTTAAAAAGCTCCAGTTAGAGAAAGCCTCGGGTATTTGTTGATTTTCGTGAAAAGAACGATGCCAAATTCTAAAAGAAGATGGTGACAAATACATTTCTAACTTGTCAGCTGTTTTGGCCATTTCATTCTATATAGAAATATGTTGATGTAACTCAGGAAAAAATTCCCGAGTTTTTTTATTAAAAAGTAAGGCCCTTTATTAAAAGTTGAATAGAATGGAAAAAGTGATTTTTCAAAAGGGAATTTCTAGGCGTACGACGATTTCCCACAAAATGGGTGATAAGCAGAGTCCGTATTGGAAAGCAGGCGCATATATATGCAGTACGGATATCATTAAAGTATAAATAACTATTGGAGGCTAAAGGAAAAATGGCAGAGACTGTTGGTTTACCGTACCTTGATGCTTTAACAGGAAAATCGGTGAGGGTGTTTAAAGGCGGGCCTGATTCTAGAGAAGGCAGGCTTATAGGAGTATTAAGCGATTATATCGTTTTACAAACAGGGAAAGATGAACAAACTCAACTTGTGTATTACGCAAGGGATCATTTGAAAATAGTTGTCGCGAATTCGAAAAAGTCACAAGTCGATTTATTGGCCGAGGAAGAAGAAACAGTATATCCGACCAGTTTTTTAGGAGTGCTGTCAACACTTCAAACTAGCTGCATTCAAGTGAATGGCGGCGGTCCGGGATCTAAAGTTGGCCGGGTTGTAGATGTGAAAGATGAATTTTTAGTTTTATCCACGGAGAAGGATGGGCTTGTTTTATACCCGATTTCCCATATTAAAAGTGTAACAGTGATCGAACAATCAGACGAACAATTATTGCCTGAATTTGTTTATAACGGAACCGATACACTTAATGGCCTTCTGACTCGCGTAGTCCACAACTGGGTATCCGTTTTCGCTGGTGGACCTGAGAGGGTTGAGGGCATCCTGATGGAAGTGGCTGATACGTACCTTATCGTTGTGCATAATCAAGAATTATTTTATGTGCCAACTGATCATGTCCAATTCGTTGCCTTAACTGTGAGGGTAGAGGAAGAAGCTGAAGAGGAGACAGATGAAAATTCCGAAGATGGAGGTTCGTCGGACGGAGGTGCATCAAACGCGAATTCAGCAAATGGAAATTCAGCAAACGGAAGTAGAAAGGATGAAAGCAGTTCATTAGAAGAGAGCAGTTCTTCATATGAAAGCTCTTCAAGCTCAAGCTCATATGAAAGCTCTTCAAGCTCAAGCTCAAGCTCAGATGAAAGATTAGGAAGACGCAGAAGTCCTCGTGCAAATGCATTCAAGCAAATTTGGATTGAGAACTTAATCAAAGCTTCAAATCAAAATATTCGGTAAAGAAATACCACACAGGTACAGCAACCAAAATCGAGTTGTTGTGCCTTCTTATGGAAGGTGGACATGCCGTTATTGCCTAAGATGGATTCATTGGGATTCAATACACCTTTGATTTATTTTTTCATTTGCAAAAGTTTATGTTCAAATGCTTTTAAAATGGCCAAGCAACCATTTTGTTTGGTTGATCTTAATATAAAGGGGGAAGCGCCGCTTGTTAGCAAAACATATAGGCCAGTATATGGAACTGGAGCTCTCAGGGAATATACATGAAGCGGGGATTTTAATTGAAGTAAGTTCTGACATCATCGTTTTGTATACTGGAAAAGCCTACCGTTACGTTCCATTCCGGCACATTAAGAATTTTTCCTTTCCTATAATCGATGAGGAGATTGGTTCGGGAGGAGAGCCGGAGATTGACGAGACCTCGTTCCGAAAATTACTGATGAATGCGAAGGGGATGTTTGTTGAAATCCTGCTCACGAAAAAAAACTCGGTTCATGGTTATATCGTGGGCATCATGAATAACTATTTCGTCTTTTATTCGCCAGTATTTAAAACGATGTTCATTTCGATGGATCATTTAAAGTGGCTTTCGGTTTGTAATGATGAAAAGGGTCCATACGGTTTGAATAAAGGGGAACAATTGGCACAGGTTTCATCTTTAAGCTGGGCCAGGACATTGGAGGAACAGGTAAAAAAGTTAACCAATAAACTGGTGGTGCTCGACTTGGGGATGCATCCGCAGAATATCGGGATGATTAGTGCAGTGAAAGATGGCATCATTGAGATGGTGAATGCTCAAGGGGAGGCGATTTTTGTCAACATGAGGCATGTTAAAAGTTTTCATTTCCCACAATAAAGAAACTCCGGGTCTGAAGCGATCCGGAGTTATTTCTTTTTCTCGATATTTTCATAGACCGAGGCAAGGGCTTGTTCGAATTTCCCGCTCTTTTTCGGTTTGTAGTATTTTTTTCTGCGCAGTTTGTCGGGTAAGTATTGCTGCTTCACCCAGCCATTCTCGTAGTCATGCGGATAAAGGTAGCCGATGCCGCGTCCGAGTTCAGTGGCCCCTTTGTAATGGGCATCCTTAAGATGATCCGGTACATCTCCACTATGGCCGCTGCGAATATCGGAAAGAGCCGCATCAATTGCGGTAATGGCCGTATTCGATTTAGGTGATAGGCATAACTCGATCACGGAGTTGGCAAGTGGAATCCGGGCTTCGGGAAACCCGAGCCGTTCAGCGGCTTCGACTGCAGCGAGGGCCCTGGGACCAGCCTGCGGATTGGCGAGACCAATGTCTTCGTAGGCAATGACCACCATGCGGCGGGCAATGCTGACAAGATCGCCGGCTTCGACCAAGCGCCCCAAATAATGAAGGGCTGCATTCACATCACTGCCGCGAATAGATTTTTGGAAAGCCGACAGAACATCATAATGGGCATCTCCATCCTTGTCATGTGAGAAGCTTTTTTTCTGCATGCATTCCTCGGCAATTTGCAGATCTATATGTATCGTTCCGGACTCATCGGGTTCGGTGGAAATGACGGCGAGCTCAAGAGCGTTAAGCGCACTGCGGACATCTCCGTTCGAAGCCGTCGCGAAATGGGTAAGGGCATCAAGGCTGACATCCGTTATATACGCACCAAGCCCGCGCTCTTCATCATGAAGTGCCCGTTCCAGAGCTTTGGTAATATCATTGGTTTCCAATGATTTGAGCTCGAAAATCTGGCACCTGCTTCGGATAGCCGGATTGATTGCATGATAGGGATTGCTGGTCGTTGCACCAATCAAGGTGATCATCCCGTTTTCAAGATAAGGCAAAAGGAAATCCTGCTTCGCCTTATCGAGCCGGTGAACCTCATCAAGCAGCAGAATCACTTTCCCGGACATCTTAGCCTCTGCTGCCACGATTTCCATATCCTTTTTATTATTGGTCACCGCGTTCAGTGTCCTGAAAGCAAACTTCGTGCTTCCGGCAATCGCACTTGCAATCGAAGTCTTGCCAATTCCCGGCGGACCATACAGTATCATGGAAGAAAGCTGCTTGGCTTTCACCATCCTTGCGATAATTTTCCCTTCACCGACCAGATGCTCCTGCCCGATGATCTCATCTATCGACCGAGGCCGCATCCGGAAAGCAAGCGGTTTAATATTCATTGCGCACCTCTCCTTTTTATATAAGGTATCACAACTGATGGGGGAAATGCGCTGATTATGCTGTAAAAGAGGGTGAATTCCTATTATAGTAGTCGTTTCGGGATTTAATTTATGCTGTGAGATCGATAATTCGATCTAGCAGTGGACTAATTCGACCTACCAGCGGAAAAATCCGACCTAGCAGTGGATTAATCCGACCTATCAGCGGAAAA
Source organism: Peribacillus sp. NPDC055009 (assembly GCF_053608705.1). Lineage (NCBI taxonomy): Bacteria > Bacillati > Bacillota > Bacilli > Caryophanales > Bacillaceae > Peribacillus > Peribacillus sp. NPDC055009. The sequence continues at coordinate 34,970 of NZ_JBSGVZ010000004.1, forward strand.
ATCCGACCTAGCGGGGGATTAATTCGACCTACCGGCGGAAAAATCCGACCTAGCGGGGGATTAATTCGACCTACCGGCAGAAAAATCCGACCTAGCGGTTGACTAATTCGACCTACCAGCGGAAAATCCGACCTAGCAGTGGACTAATTCGACCTACCAGCGGAAAAATCCGACCTAGCGGTTGACTAATTCGACCTACCGGCAGAAAAATCCGACCTACTGACGTAATAATCCGACCTCTCCTTCTATGAGAGAATTTAATAGATAAAATCTGCCTCTAGTATGGCCGGAATGATTCAGTTTTAGTGAAAGTAATAGTTTTTTTGCACTGGATGGGGATTGGAGTTGTAGGAAGTTTCGAAATTCCCTGTTGGTAATGGTAGGTTTGACGAGGTATAGATAATCATATAGTGCCGAAATGTGTGCATCGAGGGAAATATCCAAACAGGTACGGCAAATCCACTTTCTTGATTTCCGCTCCATCGAAAATGCATGACACTTATCGCAGAATACTCCGGTTTGGAGGGCGGTAATCGGAATTCTATAATTCTCGAGCGGTTTAGGAATATAAGGGATGTGACTATCAAGCAATAAATTCGATAATCGTTTCATTGCTCTAGTAGAAAGGACCGCTTCGTTATACTTGTTTTTTAATTCCTCAATTTTAAGTAGAATCCGATCCTTACGTGTCACTATTCTATTAATATCCGTATTCCCGGCCCGAATGATCGTTGAAGAATTGGCACTGACTACGAGAGTTTCAACTGGAAGGTTGTTCGTTCTTTTTGTTTTTAACCAGTCTAACAAGTGCTGGCGCTGCCGGCTCACTTGCAATATGGGATCATCAAAAGCTTCGGTTTTTCCATCTGTATTTGTACGGATAAGTTGATTGAATGCATTATCGAAAAAAATTTCACCAGCCATGTTTTTGACTTCAAGGATTAAAAGGAAAGAGGATGTGAGAATGAGGATGTCCATTTGGAAGGGGAAAGGTGATCCAATAAGTCGGAGGTCATGAAAGAGTAGATACTCTTTTTCAGGAAGGGATTTAAGAGATTGAAAGACTCTGTTTTCACCGTTGTATCCAGCCTTGATTTTTTTAATATCTTCAATAATTGCCGGGTGCTTCGCATGCCCAGGAGGTAAGCGTCTCATCAGAGCTTCGAGCATGTCTATTTTTAAAGGCCTCTTGCAGTTTTTAATGATCATGATAACCACTCCTTATAGATTTAAGTGAAGTATTCTCGGTTAATAAAGTGATTTCCTGTATTTTAGTGAAATTAAATGTGGCATGGATGGACTTTTGTATTAATTCGACCTATCCCTGCAAAAATCCGACCGTTCGGTTGAAAGATTCGACCTATCCTCACAAAAATCCGACCGTTCGAGCGAAAAATCCGACCTATCTCTGCAATAATCCGACCGTTCGAGCGAAAAATCCGACCTAGCGTAAATAATCCAGCTTCTGATCGAAAAATTCGTTCTAGCACCCAATAATCCTGCCGTCCGGGCGAAAGATTCGACCTATCCCCACAAAAATCCGACCTGGCGTAAATAATCCAGCTTCCAAGCGAAAGATTTGTTCTAGCACCCAAAAATCCGACCGTCCAGGAAAAAATTCCGTCCTAACCCAACCTTTTTTTATCTTTTCCTACCTCTCCAATTAGGATAATTTGACAAATGAAGGGCGGGTGAATGCATTTCCGGCGGGAATATGCTATAATTTCAAAAGAATTTAGAAACGGATAAATAATTTGAGGTGTATATGTATGAAGATATCTACTAAAGGCCGTTATGGTTTGACGATTATGATCGAGCTTGCTAAACATTATGGAGAAGGCCCGAAGAGTTTGAAATCGATTGCCCAGACGCATAATCTGTCCGAGCATTATTTGGAGCAGTTGATTGCGCCGCTTCGTAATGCGGGATTGGTGAAGAGTGTGCGCGGTGCGTATGGCGGGTATGTCCTGTCTAAGGATCCTCAGGAGATTACTTCGGGTGATGTGATTCGTGTATTGGAAGGGCCGATTACCCCTGTTGAAGGAATTGAGGATGAGGAGCCGGTGAAGCGCCAGCTTTGGATCCGGATTCGCGATGCTGTGAAGGATGTATTGGATAATACGACGCTTATGGATTTGGCGAGCTACAAGGATACGGGTGAAATCGATTCTTATATGTACTATATTTAAGTGATTAGCAATGCGCCTATTATGTAGGCGCTTGCGTTTTTTAATGGAGGCGACAAAAAAGTGGACAGAATATATTTAGATCATGCTGCGACTTCACCGATGCATCCGAATGTGATCGATAGGATGATGACGGTCATGAGCAATGACTTCGGGAATCCGTCGAGCATTCATGCGTTCGGGCGGGAGGCGCGCCATGTTTTGGATGAGGCGCGTTCGAGTATTGCAGCGAGCATCGGTGCGGGGCGGAATGAAATCATTTTCACGAGCGGCGGAACCGAGGCGGATAATACGGCGATCATTGGTGTTGCGAATGCTTATAAAGAACAAGGAAAGCACATCATTACTACGGAGATTGAGCATCATGCGGTTTTGCATACATGCCAATACCTTGAGAAGTCTGGCTTTGAGGTCACATATTTACCTGTGAATGAAGCGGGGCTTATTTCAATTGCCGATTTAAAGGCCGCATTGCGGGATGACACGATTTTGGTTTCGGTCATGTTCGGCAATAATGAGGTTGGAACGGTCCAGCCGATTACTGAAATTGGGCAGCTGCTCAGGGGGCATCAAGCCATTTTCCATACGGATGCGGTTCAGGCATATGGTTTGATCTCTATCGACGTCCGTGAGTTGGGTGTGGATTTACTTAGCGTATCCGCACATAAAATCAACGGTCCAAAAGGAATCGGCTTTCTTTATATACGTGAAGGCTTGAAGCTGAATCCACATTTATATGGCGGGGAACAAGAACGCAAGCGCCGTGCTGGTACGGAGAGCGTGCCTGCAATTGCCGGTTTTGCAGAAGCTGTTTTAATTGCACAAAGCACGATGGAAAAGAAAAAGGAGCAATACAAGCGTTTTAAAGACGTATTGCTTGCCGTCTTTGATGAGGCGGATGTACAATATGAAATTAACGGATCTATGGAACAGTCGCTGCCGCATTTGCTGAATGTTAGTTTTCCTGGTACGAATGTGGAATCGATGCTCGTTAATATGGACTTGGCAGGTGTTGCTGTATCGAGCGGATCCGCTTGTACTGCTGGGTCAATCGATCCGTCGCATGTGCTTGTGGCGATGTTCGGGAAAGATTCGGAGCGGACGAAGAATTCGATTCGTTACAGCTTCGGTCTGAACAACACGGAAGAGGAAGTAAGGCAGGCGGCTGAAACTACCGTTAAAATCGTTAATAGATTAGTGAGAAGATAATTCTCACTTTAAATAAATGAGGTGACAGAATGAGAAAAGCACCACAGGACACCCGCGTCGTTGTGGGTATGTCAGGAGGCGTGGATTCTTCTGTGTCAGCCCTGCTATTGAAGAATCAAGGCTATGATGTGGTCGGGATTTTCATGAAGAACTGGGATGATACAGATGAAAACGGAGTCTGTACGGCAACGGAAGATTACAATGATGTAATTGCCGTTTGTAATCAAATCGGCATCCCTTATTATGCGGTCAATTTTGAAAAGCAGTATTGGGATAAAGTTTTCACTTATTTCTTGGATGAGTATAAAGCGGGGCGCACTCCGAATCCGGATGTAATGTGCAATAAGGAAATCAAGTTCAAGGCATTTCTTGAACATGCCGTAAGCCTTGGTGCCGATTATGTGGCTACAGGTCATTACGCACAGGTTGAATATCGGGATGGCGAATACAAAATGCTTCGCGGTGTCGATAATAATAAAGATCAAACGTACTTCTTGAACCAGCTTACTCAAGAACAGTTGGAAAAAGTCATGTTTCCGCTTGGACACATTGATAAGAAGGAAGTCCGTGAAATTGCAAAAGAAGCGGGTCTTGCCACGGCAACGAAAAAAGATTCTACAGGCATCTGTTTTATCGGTGAACGCAATTTCAAAGAGTTTTTAAGCAATTACCTCCCAGCTCAGCCCGGTGATATGGTCACGATGGATGGCAAGGTCATGGGCAAGCATGACGGATTGATGTATTACACCATCGGTCAGCGTCACGGTCTAGGGATTGGCGGCAGCGGCGAACCTTGGTTTGTTGCGGGAAAAGACTTGAAGCGCAATGTTTTATATGTGTGTCAAGGCTTTGATAATGATGTACTGTATTCCAATTCCCTTCGTGCAGTTAATGTCAGCTGGGTAGCGGAACATATACCTGCGGGTGAATTTACATGTACGGCAAAGTTCAGATACCGTCAAGAGGATAGCGGTGTTAAGGTGAAGGTCTTGGACAATGGTGACGTCGAAGTCATCTTTGACGAGCCAGTCCGCGCGATCACACCTGGACAAGCAGTCGTATTCTATGAAGGTGAAGTATGCCTTGGCGGCGGTACGATTGATGAAGTATTTAAAAAAGGTGAAAAACTGACTTACGTAGGGTAAAATAAGCATGTCCCCAGCTGTGTTTGCGGTTGGGGACTTCTTTTGGATTGCGGGTATACCGCCTGAATTGGGCCACTGGCTTATGCTATACTTTTTAATATAAAAATGGAGTGTGAATGGATATGGATAAGAATCAACAAGGAATTGAATTTATGCAGCAAGGGAAATACGAAGAAGCGGCGAAGGTTTTTAATGAGGCGATCGAGGAAAATCCGAATGAGCCTGTTGCCTACATAAACTTTGGGAATGTATTGACTGCCGTTGGTGAAACGGAAAAAGCGGTCAAGTTTTACAAAAAGGCGATCGAGCTGGATGAAAATGCGGCAGCGGCTTACTATTCATTAGGAAACTTATATTATGAATCAGATTCTAAACTGGTTGAAGCGAAGGATATGTTCGAAAAGGCAATCCGATTGGGATTGGATAACAGCGATGCTTACTTCATGCTTGGATTGACTTTGATGGCATTGGATCAGCCGAAATTGGCGATGCCTTATTTACAGAGAACGGTGGAGCTGAGCCCTGAGGACGTTGATGCAAGATTCCAATATGCGTTATGTCTTGCTAATGCGGAATTATATGATGAATTGATCAACCAGCTGAATTTAGTTGTGGAACAGGATCCGGGACATGCGGATGCTTATTATAATTTAGGTGTTGCGTTTGCAGGGTATCGTGAGGATGCGCAAGCAGCGATGGCTTATTTTGACAAGGCTTTGGAAGCACAGCCAGACCATATGCTTGCTGCACACGGTAAGAAACTGTTGGAAGAAATGAATGCAGAGTAAATAAAAAGCATATGCATGGAAAGGTGGGGAGAAGCGTTGAGCCAGCAAGACTCGTTGGATTTGTTTTCAGAAGAGAAAATGTTCATGAAGGGAAGTCATTTAGTGACGATCTTTCATAATGAAGAAAATATGTACTCGGTTGTAAGAATTCGTGTGCATGAAACGAATCTGAATTATGAAGAGAAGGAAGCGGTCGTAACTGGTTATTTTCCAAGGATGCATGAGGATGAGATCTATATTTTTTATGGGGCCATGAAGGAACATCCGCGTTTTGGCCTTCAATTTCATGTAGAGCATTTTCGCAAGGATTTGCCTCAATCCAAGGAAGGCATCGTCAGTTATTTATCAGGTGACCTTTTCAAGGGCATTGGGAAGAAAACAGCTGAAAGCATTGTTGAGATACTGGGTGAAAAGGCAATTTCAAAAATTCTGGCTCAGCCCTCGCTGCTTGATGATATTCCGAAGCTATCCGGTGAAAAGGCAAAGGGCCTCTATGATACATTGGTCGAGCATCAAGGTCTGGAGCAGGTGATGATCGCCCTGAATCAATATGGCTTCGGTCCGCAGTTGTCGATGAAGATATATCAAATGTATAAACAGGATACGATAACGATGGTTCAGGGAAATCCGTATAAGCTCGTAGAGGATATCGAAGGGATTGGTTTTGGACGGGCGGATGAGCTTGGGCATCAGCTGGGCATTTCCGGCAGCCATCCCGACCGAATCAAGGCTGCGTGCTTGTATACGCTTGAATCACAATGCCTGCAGGACGGAAATATCTACATAGAAGCCGAGCAGCTTTTGGAAGCAGTCAAACGGCTGTTGGAGGAAAATAAACGGGATCGCATTGAATTCACGAACATTTCCTCGGAAATAATCGAATTGACGCAAGAGGGGAAAATAGTTGTCGAGGATCAACGAATTTATCCGCCTTCGCTATTCTATTCGGAAAAGGGAATCGTAATGAACATCAAGCGGCTGCTTGCTCAAACCGAGTATGAGGACCAGTTCCCCGAATCGGAGTTCTTGCTTGCACTTGGGGAGCTTGAAGAGCGTCTGGATGTTTCTTATGCCCCGGCCCAAAAGGAAGCGATCCAAACGGCCCTGCAATCACCCATGTTAATCTTGACGGGCGGACCGGGTACCGGTAAGACGACAGTCATCAAAGGAATCGTTGAGCTATATGCAGAGCTGCATGGCGTATCCATGGACATTAACGATTATAAAAAAGAAGGAAGCGATCCATTTCCATTCGTACTTGCGGCTCCTACTGGCCGTGCAGCGAAACGCATGGCAGAATCGACTGGGCTTCCCGCTGTTACAATCCACCGTTTGCTCGGGTGGAACGGGAGTGAAGGCTTTTCTCATGATGAGGATAATCAGCTGGATGGCCGTATTGTAATCATCGATGAGGTTTCCATGGTGGATACGTGGCTGGCCCATCAATTGTTTAAAGCTCTGCCGGAAAATGTCCAAGTGATATTGGTTGGTGATGAAGATCAGCTGCCATCTGTTGGCCCTGGGCAGGTTTTAAAGGATTTGCTTGCATCGAATTGTGTACCGACTGTCAGTCTGGAACATATTTATCGTCAAGCCGATGGCTCGTCGATCATTGAATTGGCCCATGAAATCAAAAAGGGAAGGCTTCCGGCTGATGTCACGAAACAGCAAGAAGACCGATCGTTCATTCGCTGCCAAACCGGTCAAATCGCCCAAGTAATCGAGAAAGTCGTTGCCAATGCCAGGACGAAAGGCTTCACGGCTAAGGATATACAGGTGCTGGCTCCCATGTATAGAGGGCCTGCCGGGATTGATGCACTGAATAAAATGCTTCAGGAAGTGTTCAATAGTAATGCGGATGAAAAGCGGCGGGAAATAAAATTCGGAGACGTAATATACAGAACGGGAGATAAGGTGCTTCAACTGGTGAACCAGCCAGAGGAGGGTGTCTTTAATGGCGATATGGGAGAAATCGTGTCCATATTGTTCGCTAAAGAAAATACCGATCATGTTGATAAAGTAATCATATCGTTCGAAGGCATCGAGGTGACATACACGAAGCAGGACTTGAACCAGATCACACATGCATATTGCTGCTCCATCCATAAGTCGCAGGGAAGCGAATTCCCCATTGTCATTTTACCTGTAGTGAAAAGCTATTATCGGATGCTCCGACGTAATTTATTGTATACGGCGATTACGCGCAGTAAAAATTTCTTGATCCTTTGTGGTGAAGAAGATGCATTCCGTTTAGGGATCGAGCGTAATGATGAGATGCGCCGCAAAACGACTTTGCGTGAAAAGCTACGGGAAATTTTGAGCGAAGAAGAAATGCCGGCGGAAAAGGGAGAAGTACCTCAACAATCGAGTTATCTTGATATTCTCATGCATGCTGACCCGATGATCGGGATGGATAATGTCACGCCTTATGATTTTATGTAGCGGGTTCTTTTGGATGCATTTTGTTTAAAATTCATAGTTTTGGTGGAATTATAACTAATATGTGAAAGAGTAGGGGGGATTTGATGAAAAAAGGTTGGATAATAGGAATAGTCATTGTCGTTTTACTTGTCATTTATGGGGCATCTTCATACAACGGCCTTGTAAGTGCCAGTGAAGACGTCGACAATAAATGGTCGCAAGTGGATAATCAATTAAAACGAAGAGCGGATTTGATTCCAAATCTTGTCGAAACGGTGAAGGGTTATGCTTCGCATGAAACGGAAGCCATTAAAGCGGTAAGTGATGCACGCTCGAAGCTGGCCGGTGCCAATTCCACTGAAGATGCGATTGATGCCGATCAAGAATTGAGTGGGGCCTTGAGCCGACTTTTGGTGGTTGTCGAAAACTATCCGGATTTAAAGGCCAATGAGAACTTTAAGGGTCTCATGGATAGTTTGGAAGGAACGGAAAATCGGCTGACGGTAGCACGAAAAGACTATAATGATGAAGTTACCAACTATAATAAAATGATTAAACGCTTTCCGAAGAATATGATGGCAGGAGTGTTCGGGTTCGATGCCAAACCATATTTTGAAGTGACCGATCAAGAAAAAGAAACGCCAAAGGTTGATTTCGGGAGCGATAAATAATGAAAAGACTCGCTGTGTTTGCGCTATTCTTCATTCTCACGTTCGGTTTAGCAAACGTAGCCGTAGCACAACCTAACATCCCTGAACCAGTTGGGGATATATATGTTCAGGACTTTGCTGGAGTCCTGGATGATCAGGAAAAATCCGAACTCATCGAACTTGGGAAACGCTTGGATGATGCCACAAAAGCACAAATTTCCGTTTTGACGGTTGATTCGATCGAAGGATCCGAAATCGAGGAGTACTCGGTCGAGGCATTTAGATCATTCAAGCTTGGTGATGCCGAGCTGAACAATGGAGTCCTCATTGTGCTGGCCATGGAAGAACAGAAAATCCGCATTGAAGTGGGGTACGGGTTGGAAGGGGCCATTACCGATATAAGATCTGGACAGATTTTGGATGATGTGGCTATCCCTGCGCTGAAAGAGGGTAAATATGATGTTGCCCTTACGGAGACCTATAAGGCTGTATATAACGATGTCACGAAAGAATACGACCTAGGTGACGAGTTTTATCAAGATCTCTCCGTTCAGCCCGAGTCAGAAACCTTTCAGCCATCAGGTTTACAGATTTTCCTCATTATCATCGTAGTCATCATCGTAGTCATCATCGATGCCAAGTTCTTTAAAGGATTTTTCCTTCAAACGCTAATCAATATTCTCTTGATAATCATCAGTCGCGGAGGTGGCGGCGGCCGTGGAGGCGGCAGCGGCGGTCCACGGGGCGGCGGCGGAGGAAGTTCCGGTGGCGGAGGTGCCAGCAGAGGATGGTAAAGTAAGTGTATTAGACCGGGAAACCGGTCTTTTTTTATGGCCTGGTTTCTGTATTACCGGAAAAGGGACCAACAATGGAAAACCTTTCAGCACATCTATTTACAATAGTAAAGAGATAATAAAAATGTTCGGAAAGGCGGGATGACCTTGCGGACGTTTTCTTTATTGAAAGGGATGCCGGTTTTTACAATCAAAGGAGAAAGAATCGGTACGGTCCACGATTTATCAATTTCTGAAATGGGTCAGGTAACAGGCTTGGTCGTTCATCAACATGCATTGTTCAAAAGAGCTTTTCATTTGAAACTCGACGATATTTCTTCATTCGGTCCAGATGGGATCGTCATCATGCAACAGGATTCAACCTTAAGGAAGGTGCCTGCGGATTCCATTTGCCTTTCGAAGGACGAATTATTGGGGCGCATGCTTTTTTCAGAAATGGGCGAAGAGCTTGGTTTACTGCAGGATGTATATTTCAAGGAAAAAATGGGCACGATTATAGCGTATGAAACAACGGATGGTTTTTTCTCGGAGTCGACAGTGATAGAATCAAAACAGCCGCCTGCATTAGGGAAGGATACCATCATTGTTTCAGTTTATGAACAGTGAGGTGTCCATTTTGGAAATTAAATGTCCGAATTGCCGCAGTAAAGATGTTGGGAAGATTGGCGTAAATCAATATTATTGTTGGAATTGCTTTATTGAAATGACTCTATCCGAAGGGCTCATAAATACGCATCAAGTCGAGGAAGATGGAAGTTTAAGCTCATTGGACGATTTGTTTGAGGAAAATGACCGCCGCTTCGGTATGTAAATAACGGAAGAGGTGTTTGCAATGGCTAGACGTTCACGCAATACTCTAATGAATATGGGTTCGGACTTGATGAACTCGAAGATGTTTAAACGGAACATGAAGAAAATACGCAAAAGATTAAAATCATTATTATAGCAGGAATGGGTGTCCTGATAATGAGGGCACTCTTTTTTATGTATGAAAACCTCCCGCCTTTCGAAGAATAAATGAGCGGGAGGTGTTTATTGTGAGTATTCGTCTAAAGTGGTTTTATCGCCTGGGTTTTTTATTGCTCTTATTTTTCGTTATCTATATTTTTATGAAACTTAAGCCCATGTGGGGACCTGTCGTTACTGTATGTGTGACGGTACTGCTGCCTTTTTTGATTGGTGCGTTCATCAGTTACTTGCTCCACCCAGTAGTGGAATATTTAAATGAGAAGGGGATGCGTCGTTGGCTTTCGATTACGATCATCTATTTATTGTTTTTCGGAGGGATCGGCTTTGCTGTTTATAAAGGCATTCCAGTGATCGTCAGCCAGGTCCGCGAGCTGTCGGAAAGCGTGCCGGAACTGGTTGAACAGTACCGGGGCAGCATCGATAAACTCAATCATCAAACGGCGGCCTGGCCGTTCGGAATTCATGAAAGGTTCGAAGAAGGTGTCACCCTTTTCGAAGATTGGCTGAAGCGTATACCTGAAAAGGCGATGGAGTATGCAATGAAGATGATTGATTTCATCGTCCTGATTGCGTTGATTCCATTCATCGCATTTTATATCCTGAAAGATTTCACTGTTTTAAAAAAAATGGCATGGTATATGACGCCGAAAAAATGGCGCAAGCAGGGACGGGCATTCATTCGTGATGTGGATGCATCGCTTGGCGGCTATATCCGCGGACAAATCATCGTCTGTGTCGTGATCGGTTTGATTTCCTCGCTGCTCTTCTGGATAGTCGGAATGCAATATCCGCTTCTATTGGGGGCGATAATCGGGATAACGAATGTCATTCCGTATTTCGGACCGATTATTGGGGCGATTCCTGCACTGGTCATCGCCGCGACAATGTCGGTTAAGATGGTGTTGATCATCGCGGTCATCGTGCTTGTACTTCAATTTCTTGAGGGAAATATCCTTTCGCCGCTTATAGTCGGTAAAAGCCTCCATATGCATCCGCTGTTCATCATGCTCGCATTATTGGCCGGGGGTGAAATAGGAGGTATCATGGGCATGGTCCTTTCAATTCCCATATTGGCAGTATTGAAAGTTATTGTACTTCATGCCCGCGTTCACTTTAGAAAGAAGCCGCCCCTTATTGACAAATAAAAGTCTTGTGAATATAATCCATTACATAAGATAATTCGTTGAAGGATGAAGTATGCTGAAGTCCATCTAAAAGAGAGTGGTCCCCCAGGCTGAAAGGGGCTGCAAGGTGAAGAGCAGCAGAAAGCTAGTCCTGAGAGCAGCTAATACCTGCCGTCATGCCGCGTTAAGGCTTTTATGAAGGTGATGGGCCTGGGATGAATTCCTGCGTCCATAATCAGGGTGGTACCGCGAGTCAACTCTCGTCCCTGTTTTTGGGATGGGGGTTTTTTGTGTGCTCAAAATTACATAATTTTTAAAGGAGGATATATATATGAAGTATTTAACTGGTGCTCAAATCCGCCAAATGTATTTAGATTTTTTTAGTGAAAAAGGCCATAACATCGAACCAAGTGCGTCATTGGTTCCTCATGAAGATCCATCATTGCTTTGGATCAATTCCGGGGTGGCGACGTTAAAGAAATATTTTGATGGACGGGTGATTCCTGAAAATCCAAGGATTACAAATGCTCAAAAGGCCATCCGTACAAACGATATTGAAAACGTGGGGAAAACGGCACGTCATCATACGTTCTTCGAAATGCTCGGAAACTTCTCCATTGGTGAATATTTCAAAGAAGAAGCCATCACATGGGCATGGGAATTTTTGACCGATGAAAAATGGATTGGGTTCGACAAGGACAAATTGGCTGTGACGATCCATCCTGAAGATGATGAAGCATTCGAACTCTGGAATAAGAAAATCGGTGTTCCTGCTGAAAGGATCATTCGCCTGGAGGAGAACTTCTGGGATATCGGTGAAGGTCCAAGCGGCCCGAACACAGAGATTTTCTATGACCGCGGACCAGCATATGGCGATGATCCGAATGATCCGGAATTATATCCAGGAGGGGAAAATGAACGGCATCTAGAAGTCTGGAATCTTGTGTTTTCCCAATTCAACCATAATCCGGACGGTTCTTACACACCGCTTCCAAAGAAAAATATCGATACAGGCATGGGCCTTGAACGCATGGCTTCCGTCGTTCAAGATGTGGCGACGAACTATGATACAGATTTATTCATGCCGATCATCCGGGCAGTCGAAGAGATTTCCGATGTGAAATATGGTGTTGATTCAGAAAAAGATGTTGCATTCAAGGTCATTGCAGACCATATTCGTACGGTAGCCTTTGCAGTAGGTGACGGGGCTCTTCCATCCAACGAAGGCCGCGGTTATGTATTGCGCCGTTTACTCCGCAGAGCGGTTCGGTATGCTAAGCAAATCAACATCAATCGACCATTCATGTTCGAGCTTGTGACGGTCGTCGGCGAAATCATGAAAGACTTCTACCCTGAAGTCCTTAAGAATAAAGAGTTCATTGCAAAAGTAATCAAGAATGAAGAGGAACGCTTCCATGAAACTCTAAATGATGGACTAGCCATCCTTTCTGAAGTCATTAAAAAGGAAAAGGAAAAAGGCGGTACAACCATTCCTGGCAGTGATGCATTCCGTTTATATGACACATATGGCTTCCCGATTGAGTTAACGGAAGAATATGCAGAAGAAGAAGGCATGACGGTCGATCATGCTGGATTTGAAAAGGAAATGGATGCACAGCGTGAACGTGCCCGTTCAGCGCGTCAAGATGTGGATTCCATGCAAATCCAAGGCGGGGTATTGGGAGATATTAAAGTTGAAAGTGAATTTGTCGGCTATGATCAAGTCGCTGTTGAAGCCAAAGTTGCTGCCATAGTAAAAAATGGCGAGCTTGTAACGGAGGCACAAGAAGGTGAAGAAGTTCAAGTGATACTGAACAAGACTCCTTTCTATGCGGAAAGCGGCGGACAAATAGCCGATATAGGAACGATGGCCAGTGAATCAGTGAAGGTTGATGTCCATGATGTCCAAAAGGCTCCTAATGGCCAAAATCTGCACCGTGTAACAGTTACTGCCGGCACTTTAACAGCAGATTCCGATATCGTCGCTACGGTAAATCAAGAAAATCGGATCCATATCACGAAAAATCATACAGCGACGCATCTTCTGCATCAGGCGTTGAAAGATGTGCTTGGTACACATGTCAATCAAGCAGGTTCACTCGTACAGGCTGAACGCCTTCGCTTTGACTTCTCTCATTTTGGCCAGATAACGGCTGAAGAGATTGAACAAATCGAAACGATTGTAAATGAAAAGATTTGGCAAAGCTTACAAGTAAATACGGACTATAAAAACATCGAGGAAGCTAAGGCTATGGGCGCAATGGCGTTGTTCGGCGAAAAATACGGCAAGATTGTCCGTGTCGTTCAAATCGGCGATTACAGCCTCGAGCTTTGCGGGGGTGTCCACGTGCCGAATACAGCGGTAATCGGCTTGTTCAAAATCGTATCTGAAAGCGGCATCGGTGCAGGTACTCGCCGTATTGAAGCCGTAACGGGTGCAGGGGCATACAAATTGATGACTGATCAAATCGGTGTCTTGAAAGACGCGGCTTCCAAATTGAAAACGAACTTGAAAGATGTACCTTCAAGAATTGAAACGGTACTAGCTGAAGTGAAGGAACTTCATCGTGAGAATGAAAGCCTTACTGCAAAATTAAGTAATATTGAAGCAAGCAGCCTTGTTTCTAACGTAAAAGACGTTAATGGAGTTCAAGTATTGGTGGCAAAGGTTCAAGCTACCGACATGAATAATCTGCGTGCCATGGCGGATGATTTGAAACAAAAGCTCGATTCTGTCATTATCGTATTAGGTTCGGCCCAAGGTGATAAAGTCAATTTGATTGCCGGGGTGACTAAGGATTACATCGACCGCGGCTTCCATGCTGGTAAATTGGTCAAAGAAGTTGCTTCCCGTTGCGGCGGCGGCGGTGGCGGACGTCCAGATATGGCCCAAGCCGGCGGAAAAGACCCTGAAAAATTGGATGCAGCGCTTAATTTTGTTGAAGAATGGGTCTTATCGATTTCATAATCAATGGAAAGTGTTGTACAATGTAGGTAATAGTGGATTCTGGACGCTGAGGAGAGGTGCATGTTTATGAGTTCCTTTGATAAAACGATGAAATTTAATTTTCCCGAAGAACCATTCGAAAGAGATGTACAAGAAGTATTGTCTCAAGTTTATGTTGCACTTCAGGAAAAAGGTTATAACCCGATAAACCAGATTGTCGGTTATCTATTATCTGGTGACCCGGCCTACATCCCGCGCCATATGGATGCTCGAAACATTATTCGTAAGCTTGAACGCGATGAAATCATCGAAGAATTGGTTAAGTCGTATCTTAAGAACCATCGAGAGGAATACTAATGCGCACAATGGGACTTGATTTAGGTTCAAAAACCATCGGCGTTGCCCTGAGTGACGCGATGGGTTGGACTGCACAAGGATTGGAAACGATCAAAATTAACGAAGCTGGAAATGACTTCGGCTTTAAACGCCTCAATGAAATCATAAAAGAGCATGATGTTTCTAAAATTGTCCTCGGATTACCTAAAAACATGAATGGTACCGTTGGACCGCGAGGCGAGATCAGCCAAGACTTCGCTAAACGATTAGAAAACAAATTCAAGCTGCCGGTGTTTCTCTGGGATGAACGGTTGACAACTATGGCGGCTGAACGTGTCCTTCTTGAGGCGGACGTGAGCCGAAGCAAACGCAAGAAAGTCATTGATAAAATGGCGGCTGTCATGATTCTGCAAGGATTCTTGGACAGACAAACAAATTCAATATGAGGTGAATACAAATGGAACACGGCGAAAACAACATTACAGTAGTAGATGAAAACGGAAACGAGCAGCTTTGCGAAATCCTTTTCACATTCGACTCAGATAAATTCAACAAATCTTATGTACTTTACTATCCGATGTCTGCAGAAGATGATGAGGAAGAAATCGAAATCCACGCTTCATCATTCGTACCTAGCGAAGATAATAAAGATGGTGAACTTACACCGATCGAAACAGAAGAAGAGTGGGATCTTGTCGAGGAAATGTTAAATACATTCCTTGACCAAGAAGAAGCGGAAGAAGAATAAGAGAAAAAACCGGCCCTTAAAGGTCGGTTTTTTTTTTGAAAAGAGGAAGATTTGGAACGGAAGGTGCGAGACTTCTGCGGGAAAAGCGTATCTAAGGAGACCCCGCAGGCGGAAGCCGAGGAGGCTCCCGAGACCGCCCGCGGAAAGCGAGTGCCCGGAGTGGAAATTTAAGTCCACCACCAAATAACATTTCATGGTTCGGTTGTGACCATTCTGAGCCATTTTTTTAGGTAAAAGGGTTTCAATCTGAATTTTTAATACAAAGTCGATTGGAACGGAAGGTGCGAGACGCCCGCGGAAAGCGAGTGCCTGGAGTGGAAATTTAAGTCCACCACCAAAGAACATTTCATGGTTCGGTTGTGACATTCCGAGCCACTTTTTTAGACAAAAGGGTTACTATCTGAATCGATTGGAGCGAGTGCCTGAAAACAAATAAACGTTCAACAAACCTGTAATAAACTGTGGACATGAAGGTCGTTTTTTTCATTTATGTACCAGTAACACCTTATCTTTTCTCTGCGAATAAAAGCATAAAAGTAGCGAACGGACCTAAAAATAATGATAGCAAGAACCAATTCAATGCCGTTCTATTTTTACCTTGAGCAAGTCCGGCGTTTATGAGTGCCAATGTCCCCCAACCTACAAAATAAGAATTATCCAACTCCTTCACACCTTTCTTTTTCTTCAAATTTTTATGGCATTCCTATATGAATATTCCTGCCCTTGCCTGAAATGCCTGACACATGCAGGAAACAAATTTTTAAGCTGAGTAAATAATTAAAACAAAGTTGATTGGAGAGTAAGGTGCGAGACTCCTGCGGGAAAAGCGCGTCTAGGGGAGACCCCGCAGGTGTAAGCCGAGGAGGCTCCCGGACCGCCCGCGGAAAGCGAGTGCCTGGAGCGGAAATCAATATACCCTCAAAAACACTTTAGACAAAGATATCACTATTTTCCTATTAAATCACACCTGTATATTGACAAAACTAGTGCGTTTTTGCCATAAATAGAGTATTGATGAATGTAGTTTTGCAAAAAACATGTAATTATTTGTTGATTTTAGTATAATGTTCGAAGCAAAGATTAATTAGAGAAAGCATCATCTAGAAACCATTCTGTAGTTGGTGTGAGTTTGCAGGGGGAATGAACATGGATGAAAAAGATAAAAATTTATCTAAAAAGGAACATATCCGAATGAAATTGTTAGAACAGCAAGGAGAAGCCAAGCTGGTTCGTAAAATCATCATGATTACGATAGCTTCGCTTATTGTACTAATTGGGATAGTTGGTCTTGTGGGCTTTTTATATATCAACTCAGCCATGAAACCAGTCGATCCGGATGATGATACCATCAAAAAAGTGAAAATCCCAATCGGTTCTTCCGTTAACGGAATTTCAACGCTGCTTGAAGAGCAGGGGATAATCAAGGACGCACGCGTATTCAAATATTATATTAAATTCCGCAATGAATCCGGTTTTCAGGCAGGAGAGTATAAATTATCACCTTCCATGCCAATTGAAGATATCGTCACAAGCATCAAAACCGGAAAACTCATGAAGGAAGCTGCAATGAAGATAACGATTCCTGAAGGAAAGCAGCTTGTTCAAATTGCCGATATCATCGCAGTGAAGACGGGTGAAGATCCGAAAAAGGTCTTTAAGAAATTGAATGATAAGAAATTCGTTAATTCCATGCAAGAGAAATTTCCGCAGCTCTTGACCTCTGAAATTGAAAATGAAAAGGTTTTATATCCGCTTGAAGGATACCTTTTCCCAGCTACTTATGACTTTTATGAGGAAAAGCCGACACTGGAATCGATCGTCATCGAGATGCTGAAGAAAACCGAAGAGACATTGCAGGCATACGAGACCCAGATGGGCAAAAACGATTATTCCGTACATGAGATGCTGACCTTCGCTTCGCTTGTTGAAGAAGAGGCGACGGCACAGGTCGATCGCGGAAAAATAGCTTCCGTCTTTTACAATCGTATCGAGGAAGATATGCCGCTTCAAACGGATCCGACCGTTTTGTATGCAAAAGGTTCACATAAGAGCAGGGTGTATTATAAAGACCTTGAGGTGAAATCGCCTTATAATACGTATAAGAATAAGGGGCTGCCTCCAGGGCCGATTGCAAATGCCGGAACGACATCGATCGATGCGGTACTGAAGCCTGAGAAAACGGATTACCTATACTTTTTGGCAACACCTGAAGGGGAAGTCCTTTACTCGAAGACCTTGGATGACCACAATATCAAAAAGGCAGAGCATATTTCCAATAAATAAATAAAAAAATGCAATGAGACTGAGGGGGGAGAGATATTACTTTCCCCTTGTTTTTATGATAGAATAGTACAAGTGAATTTTAGATCCGATTCCTATCGGTGACGTAACTCGGCGAATGCCGGGTTTTATTTTGAAAGATAAGGAAATGTAGATCGTCAAGCATACTTGTTTCAGCTGCTCCTTGTGAGGAAATTGACCTATAAATTTCTTCATGTTACTGACCAAGCGCTTTTGTTTTCCTTATAATTGGAGGAAACGTTTTGAACGGAAAAATAGAACAATATCTTCATTCCTTAATTCCGGAGCGTACGGGTTTGCTTAAGGAGTTGGAAGATTTTGCGATGGAAAATAATGTGCCGATCATGGAGCCCGAAGGCATTGAGGTGCTGCTTCAGATTTTAAGGCTTCATCAGCCTAAGGCGATATTGGAGGTTGGTTCGGCGATTGGCTATTCGGCAATAAGGATGGCTGAGACCCTTCCGGAAGCTCGAATCGTCACACTTGAACGGAATGAAGCCCGTATTGAGCAGGCAAGAGCTAACTTCAAGAAGGCGGGACTGTCGGAAAGGATCACCCTCATTGAAGGGGATGCCCTTGAAGCTGGACCGAAAGTCATGGAACATGGTCCGTTTGATATCATCTTCGTTGATGCAGCTAAAGGGCAGTACAAGCGATTCTTTGAGCTGTTTGAACCATTCCTGGCTGGTGCTGGCATAATCATTACTGATAATGTTTTATTCAAAGGCCTGGTTGCCGAAAACATTGAAGAAATGGAAATGACGAGAAGAAAGCGTGCTCTCATTAAAAAAATCAGAGACTTTAACATCTGGTTACAAGACCATCCCAATTTCGATACCGTAATTTTGCCGATTGGTGATGGTGTGGCCATAAGTAAACATAGAGGTGACAAAAATGAAAAAGCCTGAATTACTCGTGACTCCGACAAGTGTCGATCATATAACAGAACTCATCGATGCAGGCGCTGACGCCTTCGTCATTGGCGAACAACGCTATGCACTAAGGCTGGCAGGAGAGTTCAAACGTGAAGATGTCGAGAAGGCGATTGAGCTTGCACATGCCGCGGGCAAGAAAGTGTATGTATCCATGAACGCCATATTTCATAATGAAAAAGTGGACGAGCTTGAAGGGTATGTCACTTTCCTTAAAGAAGCTGGTGCCGACCGGATCATATTCGGTGATCCCGCAGTCTTGATGGCTGTCCGTGCAGTGGCACCTGATATGCCCCTGCACTGGAATACAGAGATGACGGTAACGAACTGGTACACCTGTAATTACTGGGGGAAACGCGGTGCTGTCCGTGCAGTGGCTGCCCGTGAGATAAGTCTGGACGAGATAGTGGAAATGAAGGAAAATGCCGAAGTGGAGATTGAAGTGCAAGTGCACGGCATGACATGCATGTTCCAATCGAAGCGTACGCTTCTAGGTAATTACTTTGAATACCAAGGCAAGGCAATGGAAGTGGAAAATCGGAAGGAAAATAGAAGTATGTTCTTGCATGATAAGGAACGTGAAAATAAATATCCGATTTATGAAGATGAAAATGGCACACATATCATGAGTCCGAATGATATGTGCATGATTGATGAACTTCAGGAATTGGTTGAAGCGGAAATCGATTCATTGAAAATCGAAGGGGTATTGCAAACACCGGAGTATATCATTGAAATGACAAAGCTATATCGGGAAGCGATTGACGTATGTGCTGAAGACCCTGACCGCTATGATGATATGAAATCTGAGCTCTTTGAAAAGGTCAAAGCGGTTCAGCCGGATAACCGCGAGTTGGATACCGGGTTCTTCTTTAAAGAATCGGTTTATTAAAGAAAAGGGTAAGAGAAAGAGGAGGAATAGCCTTGAATGCTATTGCTGATAAAATTTCCAAGATCGTTGATGGAAAGAGAGTCATTGTAAAAAAACCTGAATTGCTGGCTCCGGCCGGCAACCTTGAAAAATTAAAAATTGCCGTCCATTACGGTGCGGATGCCGTGTTCATTGGCGGTCAGGAATATGGTCTTCGTTCCAATGCCGGCAACTTCACGTTTGAGGAAATGAAGGAAGGCGTCGAATTCGCTAAAAAGTATGGCGCTAAAGTATATGTAACGACAAATATCTTCGCCCATAATGAAAATATCGATGGCCTGGATGAATACCTGGAAGGACTTCAGGAGGCTGGGGTTCATGGTATCATCGTAGCCGATCCATTAATCATCGAAACCTGTAAACGGGTCGCTCCGAACGTCGAGATCCATTTAAGCACACAGCAATCGCTATCGAACTGGAAGGCTGTTCAGTATTGGAAAGAGGAAGGCTTGGAGCGGGTTGTTTTGGCACGTGAGACGAGTGCTGATGAAATCCGTGAAATGAAGGAGAAGGTCGATATCGAAATCGAGGCTTTCGTTCATGGAGCCATGTGCATTGCCTATTCTGGACGATGCACCCTTTCGAACCATATGACGGCGCGTGATTCGAACCGCGGCGGCTGCTGTCAGTCTTGCCGTTGGGATTATGATTTATATGAGTTGGATCAAGACGGGGAAAAGGCTTTATTCGATAAAGAAGATGCTCCATTCGCAATGAGTCCAAAAGACTTGAAGCTGATTGAATCACTGCCAGGCATGATTGAAATTGGCATAGACAGCTTAAAAGTCGAAGGAAGAATGAAGTCCATTCATTATATAGCAACAGTTGTCAGCGTCTATCGTAAAGTGATTGATGCGTATTGTGCCGATCCGGACAATTTCAAGATTGAACAAGAATGGCTGGAAGAGCTTGATAAGTGTGCGAATCGTGAGACGGCATCATCGTTCATGGAAGGTGAAATTCCTGGGTATAAACAGCAAATGTTCGGGAATCATACCGTAAAGACTCGCTTCGACTTCGCAGGGTTGGTGCTTGATTACGACGAGGAAACTAAAATCGTTACCATGCAGCAACGTAACTTCTTCAAGCCTGGAGATGAAGTGGAGTTTTTTGGACCGGAAATCGAAAACTTCACTCAAAAAATCGGTACGATCTGGGATGAGTCAGGTAAGGAGCTGGAGGCAGCCCGCCATCCGCTTCAAATTGTCCGCATTCAAGTAGATAATAGAGTTTATGTGAACAATATGATGCGGAAGGAGAATTGACATGACAAGAAAGAAACCAGTGGTCATCGGAGTTACCGGAGGGTCTGGATCAGGTAAAACAAGTGTTACCCGTTCCATTTTTGAATTCTTTCAAGGACATTCCATCCTGATGATCGAACAAGATTATTACTATAAAGATCAAAGTCATCTGCCTTTTGAAGAGCGCTTGAAAACGAACTATGATCATCCGCTTGCCTTTGATAATGATTTGCTAATCGATCACATTAACGCATTGCTGCGCTATGAAACGATAGAAAAACCGGTTTATGATTATTCGATCCATACGCGTTCGGAAGAAGTCATCACAGTTGAGCCCCAGGATGTCATCATCCTTGAAGGGATTCTTGTGCTTGAGGACGAGCGCCTCCGGGACCTGATGGATATGAAGCTATATGTTGATACGGATGCAGACTTGCGGATCCTTCGTCGGATGACCCGTGATATTAAAGAACGCGGCCGTTCCATAGATTCCGTCATCGAACAATATATCAGTGTCGTTCGGCCGATGCATAATCAATTCATAGAACCGACGAAGCGTTATGCCGACATCATCATTCCTGAAGGCGGTCAAAACCATGTGGCAATTGACCTCATGGTGACAAAAATTCAAACAATCCTTGAACAAAAGTCTTTTTTGTAATAACATAGCATAAATAATGATAGGTGCCATTTTCCTCCGTTTATTTAAATAATCCCAACTATTTATTGGGAAAGACTGGACAAATGTTGGAAAACGCAATACTCTATTCTTGATACAGAACGAACCGGCTGCACACCGCAGTCGGTTTATATACTAAGGAACGGATGTTTCTTAGTATCGAAGCGCGTACTTTTTAAGTCGCGCAATTATATATTCTGACTCGATTTCAGGGTTAAGCACTATATAGTACATAAACTTGTCACAGCGAATGCTTGCTGTAAAGAATTTGAAGGAGTGAAGGGTTTTGGCAATTGAAAAAGAATATCCAATGACTATTGAAGGTAAGTTAAAGCTTGAACAGGAACTTGAACAGTTAAAAACGGTTAAACGTAAAGAAGTGGTGGAAAGAATCAAAATCGCCCGCAGTTTTGGAGACCTTTCCGAGAACTCAGAGTACGATTCCGCAAAAGAAGAGCAGGCTTTCGTTGAAGGACGTATTACAACTATCGAAAACATGATCCGTAATGCAAAAATCATTGAAGGCAATGATTCGAATACAGATACAGTTTCACTTGGAAAGTCGGTAACATTCGTTGAACTTCCAAATGGTGACGAAGAAACATATTCCATCGTAGGAAGCGTTGAAGCGGATCCATTCGAAGGGAAAATCTCCAATGATTCCCCGATCGCGAAAAGCCTGATAGGGAAAAGGGTCGGCGACAAGGTATCTATCATGACACCTGGCGGCGAAATGAGCGTCAAGATTGTTTCCATCGACTAATTAAATGCAAAAGGGATGTCCATTGGGCATCCTCTTTTTTATGGAAAAATGCCCCGTAAATTTGTTCAAAATTGTTTAAAAATTCGCACCTCGTCAACAATGGTTACGAGGTGTATTTTATGAAAAAGAAACGAATGAGGTTGCTGGCTCTTTTTTTGACCGCTTTCATGCTGATGCTCATAGGCAGGCTTGCCTACATCCAACTTGTATCGACAGAATCTTTTTCAAAGCATAATGTGAACCTGTTAGAGGCAAGCGTGAATCAGCGTTCACAGATATTAAAGATTGATGATGGACGCGGAAAGTTTTATGACAGAAATGGAGAACCGCTTGCACATGAAGAAATCCCGACGCTCGTCCTATTTCCATTTTTAAAGAAAATGACATGGCCTATAGATGAAGTGGCCTCGATAATAGGCAAATCGGAAGCGGAGTTAAACCGGGCGATAGAACAAGCGGAAGAACCATTCGTATTTGGCGGGGATGAACCGATAGAGTTGTCATCCAGCCAATCGAAGGCAATCAATGAACTGAAGATTCCCGGGGTCTTTGCCGTGAACGAGAAATTATATCATGATCAAACTCCTGCAGCGCAATTGATCGGCACGACGAATATATCAGATGCGGAAAAGAAAAAACGTTATCCGGACATGAATTTATCTCCTGAAACGAAAATAGGCAATACGGGGCTGCAAAGGACCTTCGATGAGTTCTTGCTTTCCGCTGGGGAATCGAAGCTCGTTTTTCACGTGGACGCCAGCGGAGGACCAATGTTCGGTGTCGATGTTAAATATGTGGAACCTGCAAATCCGCTTTACCCGGTGAAGGTCGTGACGACGATCGATAAAGAAATTCAGGAAAAAGCGGAGAAGCTCGTCGATGAACGCGGGATAAAAAAAGGCGGTCTTGTACTGATCGATATTGAAAAAAGTGAAATCGTCGCAATGGTATCACGTCCGGCGCTTAATATAAAAGATCCGAATGGCGAAGGAGCCGTCAATATGATGCTGACTCAAAAAACACCGGGCTCCGTCTTTAAAACGGTCACGGCAGCAGCTGCCATCGATTATGAAGCCGCTAGTCACACCCGGACATTTAATTGTAATTTGACGATAGACGGGAAAACGGATAAACAGAGGGAACTGGGCATGCTTAATTTTGAAAATAGCTTTGCCCAAAGCTGCAACAGGACGTTTGCCGAATTGTCACAGGAAATATCTGAGAAGGATCCGGACTTTTTGGATAAATATGCTAAAATGTTAGGGCTGGTTGGTGAAACGGGCTGGCAAGGGGACGTGTATCACACCGAAGTCACTCAGTTACATCATGAACAAGCCGGTAAGGTCTGGCATGATGACGATTTAAAAAAAGATCCGAAAATGATTGCCAAAACGGCAATTGGCCAGCAGGATGTCCAAACGACACCGCTCGCTATAGCGAATATGATGGCTACGATTGCACGCGGCGGCAAGAAAGAACAGGTCAAAGCCGTTTCAAAGGTGGAATTTAACAACAGTACGACCGTAGTCGATTTTCCCAATCAAAGTATTGGCGGCGAGACACTGTCTCCATATACGGCGATGAAGATGCAGCATCTTCTTAGGAAGGTCGTGACGGAAGAGAAGGGGACGGGCGCTGCCTTGAGAGATTTGCCTGTTGAGGTCGCCGGCAAGTCCGGAACAGCTCAGACCAATATCGAAAAAGGGGAGCTCAATAAATGGTTTGCGGGCTACTTTCCATATAAAGATCCCAAATATGCTCTTGTTACCGTAAGTTTTGAAACAAAGGAAAACAGTTCCAGCATGACGCCTCTTTTTTCAGATATTGTAAAAGTCCTGTACTCCAAGGACCAGGACAATAGCGAGAATTGACGAAAAGTGTAGGAAACCCTTCCCTTCTATCTCTAGCTAAATCATGTTAAAATGAGGCAGTAAGAAAAGGTAAGGGAGGAATGGACCTTGGGCTCACGTTTTAATCAGAGAGATCAAAAAAGAAAAGTAAATAAAATATATAATATTGCTATCACCATCGTTTCCATTTTAATCGTCATTGTCGCAGTCACGATTTTCTTAAGTGACGATGGCACCGAAACAAAAAAAGCCACGACTGAACCAAAGCAAATCGCCGATACAGATTCAGGGAAGGTAGCGGACAAGCCTGCTGGCAAAAAGGAAGAAACGGATTCAGAGAAGGAAGACGCAGTAGGAGATAGTGAAGCAACAACAGAGGAAGATGCAGAAGAAGATAGTAAAGCAACAGAGGAAGATTCAGAAGAGAACGTAGAAGATGGTGCAGATCCAGAAAAAGCAGGGGATGCCGACCTTGTGGAAGTGGAAGGCAGCGGTGATGGCAATGTTGCGGCCACTTATAAGAGTGAAGGCTGGAAACCAGTAGGAACTGAGCAATCCGGGGAGCACACTACAAGCTTTGATAAGGGCTCGGTCGATTGGAATGAAATGAGTAAAGCCATAGCAAGCGGAGCTGGAATCGATGAAGGCAGCATGAAGCTATGGTGGCTGCAAAACGGCGGTTCGTCAAACACCGCAATCGGAACCGTTTCTGAAGGAGATAATCCTAAAACCTTCCGTGTTTATATTGAATGGGTGGACGGATCAGGTTGGAAACCTGTAAAAGTCGAAGAACTGAAGACAAACGATAAAAGGTAATGTTCAAATCATAAACATAAAACCCCCGAAAGGAATTCCGCTTTCGGGGGTTTTTAATCGTGATCATTTTTTTGCTTTAAAGTGGACGACAGCACTATAAAAACGTCTGCCTTCCTCACTTACATACATTTGGTGTGATACGGATTCCACCTGAAGCATGATCGCTTTATTGATTTCAATTTGTGATTGGATTTTTTCTTCAAGATTCTTGATGCTTTCTGCTTCGAAAAATTCTATTTTATCTTCGAATAAGTTTAAGTCAAGTTGAAAACTCATGACTGTTCCCCTCCAACATTTAGATATTGTTAGTTTAACACCATTTTCTCCGAATCTGAACCGAATGATGGATTTGCCTAAAAAACAAGAACTGTTTCTGTGTTTATTTCATATTATGCTTATAGGTTTTATTATCTTATCATAAAAAGGTGATTAAAAATGGGCAGAGAATTTATCGATTTATTTGAAGAATGGTCGAAATCGTATGATGATACGGTTAGTGGACACGATATTGAGTATCAAGAGGTTTTTAAACATTATGATAGGATATTGGATAGCGTCACGGACCGGGCTCATGGTCATGTGCTGGAGTTCGGCGTAGGTACCGGGAATTTGACGGAAAGGCTTTTGAGGAAAGGCCTAAAGGTATCGGGAATTGAACCCTCACCTGCGATGAGGGAAATAGCGGTAAGCAAGCTGCGTGGAAAAACAGAAATTGCAGATGGGGATTTTATCGATTTTCCTAAGCCGGAACTGGTCGATTCGATCGTGAGCACGTATGCGTTTCATCATTTAACCGATGAAGAAAAAGAAAAAGCGATAGCCAACTATGGAAAGTTACTGAATACTGGTGGTAAAATAGTGTTTGCGGATACGATGTATCAATCAAGGGAAGCTCATGAACGGGCGATTCAAGATGCAAGGCAGGCAGGCTTTCATAATTTGGCGAACGATTTGCAAACGGAATATTATACTACGATTCCTTTTTTGGAAAAAGCACTTGAAGCAAATGGATACAAGGTGAACTTCGAGCGCTGCAATCAATTTGTCTGGATTATGGAGGCGGAAAAATTATAGGAAGAGGTTTTTACTAATGAAGGTAGCCATAATCGGAGCAATGGAAGAAGAAGTTACGATTTTACGTGATAAATTGGAAGGTTTGGAGCGGGTGACCATTGCCGGTTCCGAGTTCAATACAGGAACTCTGAATGGTGTCGAGGTCATTTTGCTTAAATCGGGAATCGGTAAAGTGAATGCGGCAATGTCAACAACGATCCTGTTAGAAAAATTCAAACCGGATGCAGTCATCAATACTGGCTCTGCCGGCGGATATCATCCAGCACTTAATGTAGGGGATGTGGTCATATCCACGGAAGTTCGCCACCATGATGTAGATGTGACGATTTTTGGATATGAGTACGGTCAAGTCCCTCAGCTTCCGGCAGCTTTCATCCCGGATGAAAAGCTTCTCGCAATCGCAGAAGAAGCAGCAAAAGAAATAGAGGATATTCAAGTGGCGAAAGGGTTGATCGTTACGGGGGATTCTTTCATGAATGATCCTGTCAGGGTTGAATTCGTCAGAGGGAAATTCTCTGATCTATACGCGGTGGAAATGGAAGCGGCAGCCATTGCACAGGTAGCCTTCCAATTCAAAACACCGTTTGTCATCATTCGTTCCCTTTCGGATATCGCAGGTAAGGAGTCCAATATTTCCTTTGATAAATTCCTGGAAACTGCCGCTCTTCATTCAGCGGCACTGATTTTGAAAATGGTTGAAAAAATGAAATGAATCGTAAGTGATCAGCGGAAGCCTTTTCGCTGATCATTCTTTATTGCATAATCCTTATTAAATTGGTAGGATAACTATGAAAGGATGTCCGAATATGAAAGTCTTTAAAAACATTCATGAGTTGATAGGGGAAACACCGATGATGGAAATCACCCATTTCCCGCTTCCGGATGAAGTCCGTATCTTTGCCAAACTGGAATACTTTAATCCGGGAGGCAGTGTGAAGGATCGGCTTGGTCAGGAATTGTTAGCTCAAGCTTTACAGACAGGGAAGGTGAAAAAGGGCGGGACGATCATCGAACCGACTGCCGGAAATACTGGAATCGGATTGGCGTTGGCTACGATAAACAGTGGCGTGGACGTGATTTTTTGCGTTCCGGAGAAATTCAGTGCAGAGAAACAGGAATTGATGCGTGCTCTTGGAGCGAATGTGATCCAGACCCCGACAGAGGAAGGAATGACAGGTGCGATTGCCAAGGCTAAGGCGCTGCTGGCTGAAATTCCGGGATCTTATTGTCCTCAGCAGTTCGCCAACCCATCCAATCCTGATGCATATTATAAAACGCTGGGACCTGAAATATGGGAACAGATGGAAGGCGATGTAGATGTATTTGTTGCCGGCGCCGGGACGGGCGGGACATTCATGGGAACATCGCGATATATAAAAGAAAAGAACACTGCTGTCAAAACGGTCATTGTCGAACCAGAAGGATCGATTTTAAACGGCGGCAAAGCAGGACCCCATAAAACAGAGGGTATCGGGATGGAATTTTTGCCAACCTATATGGATGAAACGTATTTTGACCAAATCCATACGATAAGCGATCATGACGCTTTCCATATGGTAAAGGAATTGGCGCTTAAAGAAGGCCTCCTTGTCGGCAGTTCTTCGGGCGCGGCATTTGCAGCGGCCATGAAAGAAGCAGCCAAGGCTCCCCGTGGGTCAAATATCGTCGTCATATTTCCGGATTCCAGTGAACGATACTTAAGCAAAAAAATTTATCAGGGAGGTTTGTAAAATGAGAAAAAAAACACAATTGATCCATGGCGGCATTGTTGGTGATGAAAAAACAGGAGCGGTTTCGGTGCCGATTTATCAAGTGAGCACCTATAAACAGGATGGACCGGGAAATCACCGGGGCTATGAATATTCCCGCACAGGCAACCCAACCCGCCATGCCCTAGAAGAGTTGATCAAGGATCTCGAAGAAGGAAAAAGAGGCTTTGCCTTCGGATCAGGAATGGCAGCGATGACCGCTGTTATGATGCTGTTCAATCAAGGTGATCATGTATTGATGACCGATGACGTTTATGGAGGGTCTTTCCGGGTCATCACTAAAGTGCTTAACCGCTTCGGGGTGGAGGCTACGTTCATCAATACGAGTGACGTACACTCGATCGAAAAAGAGATAAAGGACAATACGAAGGCGCTGTTCATTGAAACCCCGACGAATCCATTATTGAAAATAACCGATTTGGGGGAAGTATCTAAAATAGCTAAAGAAAACGGCATCCTTACCATTGTGGATAATACCTTCAGTACGCCGTACTGGCAAAATCCACTTACACTTGGAGCCGATGTCGTGCTTCATAGCGCCACGAAGTACCTGGGGGGACACAGCGATGTTGTAGCGGGTCTTGTGGTGGTGAATGATGAAAAACTTGGCAATGACCTTCATTTCATCCAAAACTCTACAGGAGGCGTGCTAGGGCCCCAGGATTCATGGCTGCTGATGCGAGGCATTAAAACGCTGGGTATCCGGATGGAAGAACATGAAAAAAACACATCCGAAATCGTCCGTTTCCTATCCGGGCATAAAGACGTTTCGAAAATCTATTACCCTGGTCTTGAAAGCCACCCGAATCATGATATTGCCAAAAAACAATCGCGTGGATTCGGCGGTATGGTTTCATTTGATGTCGGCAGTGCCGAAAAAGCCGCATCCGTTTTGAATAAAGTGAGATTCTTTACACTTGCGGAAAGTCTGGGAGCAGTGGAGAGCTTAATTTCGATTCCAGCCCTGATGACACATGCCTCCATTCCGGCAGAGCGCCGTGCAGAGCTTGGAATAACCGATGGGTTGATTCGCATTTCAGTTGGCCTGGAAGATGTTGAAGACCTGTTGGAAGACTTGGAACAGGCGCTACAAGGATAATCTGAGAGGGAACGCTTCCAAGCTTACTGCCATTATTTACACCCTGGAATTTGGAATAAATATGGTAGAATGAGATATCGATATCTTATTAGCTTGAAAGAAGGTGGAATGGCATGAGAAACCGCAAAATACAAACGGCGGCAATGCTGCGTTCGAAAATGGTCGATTTTAAACAATTTGCGATCACTTTGTTATGTGTGGGTTCGTTCTTCTATTTAGGAACCATCCTTCCCTCTGGCGACAAAGCGATCATTGACACATATGTCTATATGGGAGCGACAATAACGTTCCTGGGCATATCCATAGTATTTTTCTCATTATCCAAAAAATATAAAAAGATCTTGGCCGAAATGGATGACCAGGACTCTTTAAAACAATAAAAGCAAACCTTAGTTTAGACAAAAGGGTTTTATCTAAATTTCAAAACAAAGTTGACTGGAGCGGTTGTGCGAGACTCCTGCGGGAAAAGCGCTCCGAGGAGGCTCCCGGACCGCCCGCGGAAATCGACGTTACAAACTCTCATAAAAAAACCTGATCCTTTAAAAGGATCAGGTTTTTTTTCTAGTGTTGTTGCCAATAGGGCGGATTTATCATACTTTGTGCCATTTAGGTAATAATAGCCCTTGAAAATGGGTGAAAAGATCGAAATTTTCAAATAAATAGGCAAAAGCCGTTTACAAATATCGAATTTGTGGATATACTTACCAAGTAATAAAAAATATTCCAAAGGAGGTCGAAGAAAATGACATTGTATCTACATGGAGTCGTCGCAATCGCAATCAGCCGGTCCGTTTCAAATGACAATCAAATAACATTCGACCTGTGCCAAGCGGAATATTTCTAAAGCAATTTGGCTTTATTAATCATTCAGACATAGCGGCCGCAGGGAGAAGTGTTTTATCCTGCGGCCTTTTTATATTTTCAAAAAGAACCCGCAGGAGGACGTAACTTTCTGCGGCCTTTTTATGCCTTTTTGTTGGGCCGCCCCTTTAAAGGAGGTGATATTATGACACTGAATATGCTTTTTTTCACAATCACGATTAAAATGAAAAAAATGACTGCCGAGGAATGTTTGCAGCAGGAGAGAATCCACAAGATTCGGGAAGAACATCTAGATAAAGCGATGAAGCATCGTCCTTTTTTCTAAAAAAAAATACGAGGTTGGTATTCCGTTCATAAAAAATTAAGAAAGGTGGAGGTTAATATGTTGAACTTGTTATACGTAAAAGGAGAGAAGCGTTGCTATTGGCAGGAGAAGGATACCGGCTAACGGATTTGCCGGTGCATCGCCATGGTTTATATATGTACAGGGGAAGAAGCCAAGGGATAAAATTGAAGTTATGTTGTTATGACGCTACAAGCGTAGTGAAATGGATATGTAAAAGGGGAAACTCGGCACTCGGGCCGAGTTTTTTTCTTTGCCTGAATCAGCAGCACGGACCTGATCCTCCATAACCAAATCCACATCCCGGCAACCACCAAAACCCGAAAATGAGCAACAAAATCAAGAGGACAATAAACAGGCCATAACCAAAGCCGTAACCGGACCCTGCATAGCAAGGCGCAGGAGCCGGATAACCATAGCTGCATCCGTATGGTCCATAGTTATATCCCATCGTAAAAACCCCCTTTCCCTAAAAAATTCCCTATCATTATATGAACAATTGCCTTCGTTCGCTTGGGAATTCCTCCAGGCTGGTTTGAACATTTAACACTTTCCTTATTTCTTTTAGTGGGACAGACACGAACAAGCCCACTGCTGCATAGGTATGAATAGGGAAACCAAAGAAACGGGGGATGAAACCAATGCCCGGAATACTTACAGTTGTCGGTTATATTATCAAAGAATTTTACTTATTCGTTTCCTATGTGAAAAACAACGCTTTTCCCCAGCCTCTGTCATCTCAGGATGAAAAGAAATATCTGAAGCTTATGAGTGAGGGTGATGGTGATGCCCGTAACATCCTGATCGAGCATAATCTCAGGCTTGTTGCCCATATCGTCAAGAAATTCGAGAACACGGGCGAAGATACAGAGGATTTGATTTCGATTGGGACAATTGGTTTGATAAAGGCCATTGAGAGTTATTCGGATGGGAAGGGTACGAAGCTGGCCACATATGCGGCGCGATGCATTGAGAATGAAATCCTGATGCATTTACGAGCGACAAAGAAAACGAAGAAAGATATTTCCCTGCATGATCCGATCGGTCAGGATAAAGAAGGAAATGAAATCAGTTTAATCGATGTACTGAAATCGGAATCGGAAGATGTCATCGATACGATTCAGCTCAATATGGAAATTGAAAAAGTGAAAAAGTATATTGATATTTTGGATGAACGCGAAAAGGAAGTCATTGTAGGCAGGTTCGGACTGGATTTGAAAAAGGAAAAAACCCAGAGGGAAATCGCTAAGGAGCTTGGCATTTCCCGCAGTTATGTATCAAGGATCGAAAAACGTGCCTTGATGAAGATGTTCCACGAATTTTACAGAGCAGAAAAAGAGAAGGAAAAGAAAGCTAAAGGATAGGAATGATAAAGTCAAAGAGAGTGCGGGGAAATTTCCCCGCACTCTTCTTTTTAATATTTATTTCGGATCAAATCCGTAAATGCATGATAAATCTCGATTCCTTGAAAAAGGAACAGACGTGAAGCGGTTAAAGAAAAGACCCCTATCATAATTAGTCGGAACCACATATGAATCACTCCTCCATTTTATTTTTTTATAAAATGTCAGAGCGTAGGGCTACGTAATTCGCCTGAAAAAAAACCGGACTGAGATACCGCAGGCGTAAATTTGAGTGAAAATAAAGAAAACTCAAAATGGAAAATTCGAAAATTAGAACAATGATAAGTGACTGCCAGGAATTGAAGGAAGGCACGAAAGGCTGTTTCTTGTCGGCCTTATCCCAATGGTGAACATCGGTATGTTCTTCAATGGTCAGCTGTTGTGCATGATGATGGAACTGTATGGGCAGCGTCCAAAGGAGCAGGATGATGGCAGACATGTGAATAAAGAATTTCATATGAATCAACCACCCCTTTCCTAAGAATATATTCATCATAACATGCTTTTAATCTGGGATATAGAAAAATGTTCTGACAAATATCTGAAAATTCCTTTTAATTAGAAAAATTTTGAATTAACCCCTATAATGGGATTAGTGATAAAAAGGGGGCAATTTAGTATGGGATATTCTTTGACGTGGGATTTGGATATTTTTTTTAAAGGAGGAAGCTCTTCTAAGGAGTTCCTGATTTTTTTGGATGAAATTAACGAAGAGGTAAAAGAATTAGACCGACTTGTAAGCAATATCAATCCAAAAGACAATGATGAAATCAGTTTAATCGAGGCATTTGATCTTTATAAAAATACAAATATGAAATCCACGCAGGCCAGTGCCTTCATTGGATGCCTGGAAGCTCAAAATGCGCAGGATAAAAAGGCTGGTCAGCTGCGGATCAAACAAATGAAGATAGTCGCTTCACTAAAAATGGTGTTAAGCAGGCTGGATGAAAAGTTGATACAGCTTGATGATGCGGTTTTTAACAAAATCCTCGAAAAAGAACCATTGAATGAATTGAAATTCGTATTGAATGAACGCCGGGAAAAGGCCAAGGAAAAGCTTTCCGTAAAGGAAGAATCATTAATCACCCAATTGGCCATGGACGGTTTCGAAGGTTGGAGCCAAATGTATGATACGATCGTCGGTTCAATGACCATCCCATATAAGGGTGAAAAGCTTTCAGTAGGCCAAGCGGCGAATAAATTTTCTGATCCTGATGAAGGGGCCAGGAAAGAATTATTTACCGCGTGGGAACAGGCTTGGGAGGAAAAGAGTGACCTTTTTGCCCGGACGCTGAACCACTTGGCTGGATTCCGTCTCAGTGTGAATGAAAAAAGGGGCTGGGATGATATACTGAAAGAGCCTCTTGAAATAGGGAGGATGAAAAAAGAAACGCTCGAAAGCATGTGGAATGTCATTGCCGATCATAAGGAGCCGCTTGTGAGGTTTTTAAAAAGGAAAGCGGAGTTATTGGATCAGGATAAATTAAGTTGGGCGGATTTGGATGCACCGCTTGCTGTTACGGCACAGTCCAAAGTAATGGATTATCAAGAAGGTGCAGGCTTCATCATACAGCAATTCTCGAAGTTCGGTTCTCAATTAGCAAGCTTCACCCAGAAAGCTTTTGAAGACAGCTGGATTGAAGCGGAGGACAGACCAGGTAAGAGACCAGGAGGTTTTTGCACCGGCTTTCCATTAAATAAGCAGTCAAGGATTTTCATGACGTATTCGGGCACCCCATCCAATGTATCGACATTGGCTCATGAATTGGGACATGCATTCCATTCTTATGCAATGAGGGATATCCATCCATTGAATCGGTCATATGCCATGAATGTGGCTGAAACAGCCTCTACCTTTGCTGAAATGGTCGTAGCGGATGCGGCTGTGAAGGAAGCGGCCAGTGAGGAAGAAAAGCTTGTGCTTTTAGAAGATAAAATTCAGCGTTCCGTGGCATTACTCATGAATATCCATGCCCGCTACTTATTCGAGACAAGGTTTTATGACGAGAGGAAACAAGGGTATGTCAGTGCCGAACGATTGAATGAACTGATGGTAGATGCACAAAAAGAAGCTTATGGCGATGCTTTAAGTGATTATAATCCAACGTTCT
Organism: Peribacillus sp. NPDC055009; assembly: GCF_053608705.1. Taxonomy (NCBI): domain Bacteria; kingdom Bacillati; phylum Bacillota; class Bacilli; order Caryophanales; family Bacillaceae; genus Peribacillus; species Peribacillus sp. NPDC055009. The sequence goes on from NZ_JBSGVZ010000004.1 coordinate 68,424, forward strand.
GGGCCTCAAAGCTCCATTTCTATATTACAGGTGTACCATTTTATAATTTTCCGTACACATTCGGTTACTTATTCTCATTAGGCATATACGCGAATGCCCTGAAAGAACCTGCAGGATTCGAAGAAAAATATATCGCTCTATTAAAGGATACAGGTTCCATGAAGGTCGAGGATCTGGCGGAGAAACATTTAGGCGTCGATTTGGAGACCCGGGATTTTTGGGAAGAAGCGGTCAATGCCTGTATGGAGGATGTTGAAGAATTCATGCGTTTGACCGACCCATTAGTCCGAAAAGCATAAGATGGGTTTTAGGCTGAATATGAACAAAAAAAGGCGGATGTCCGGTTTAGGACATCCGCTTTCTTATTTAAACTTTCTTCAGTTTAAATGGACTGACCATAAGTAATGATAATATAATCATGAGGGATAAGAAAAAGACCGGATGGAAATACGGGATGGCGAGATAACTTAAAGTGGCGATGCAGCCCGCAACCGTAATTGGCACTCCTGTAAAATATCCATTGCTTTCACTTATATTGAAGCGGGCGAGACGAAATGCGCCACAGCCAATATAGAAAACGGTGAAGAGTGTGCCGGGTGCTCCGAATTCTATCAATATTCCTTGGTATAATAATAGAGCTGGTGCGACTCCAAAAGATATGATGTCACACATGGAATCAAGCTGCTTACCCAATTCCGATTCAATGTTGAACTTCCGTGCAACCATACCGTCAAAGCGATCTGCAAGGGCAGCCAGGAAGATTAAAAGCAGGCTTAAATTCAATTGGCCGTGCATCACGGCAATTATTGCAAATCCACCAAGGGATAAATTCATTAAAGTAAGTATATTTGCTGTTTGTGCTTTCACTTTTTTAATGGTTTGATCGAGGGCGTGTAATAAAAACATCTTTTCACTCCTTTCAAATGAAACAAATTAAAACAAAATATAGTAAACATAAGTATTTATTATATAATAATATTTTACTTAACACAATTTATGCAAGGGAATTTTAGAATAATTTTACAATTTGGAGTGGTTTTATTTGTTTCAGTCTTTATATCGCATTCTTATTGAACTGACGAATGGTCAGTATTCATCAGGATTATTAAAGCATTTTAGCCAATCTCGTTGGAGCAGGCCCTTAATTTTACTTTATGTAAAAACATTTAACCTTAATCAACAAGAATTTGGTAAGGAGTTAAAAGCTTATACCAATCTGCACGAACTATTTACAAGGCAGTTAAAGGCGGACGCCAGGCCAATTACGGCAGTTCCTTCCGCGGTGGCTTGTCCTGTTGACGGTGTTCTTGAGGATTCAGGGGAGATACGGGCTGATAAAAAGATCGTCGTTAAGGGAAAGATATATTCAATGGAGGAAATGCTCGGGGATGAACTTCGGTTGGAAAAGTACTTAGGCGGCAAATATCTCGTGTTATACTTAAGCCCGAGTCATTACCATAGGATCCATTCGCCAATCAAGGGTTCTGTAGTCAAACGCTGGACCCTTGGAAGGAAATCGTACCCCGTTAATAAATGGGGGATGAAATATGGAAAAGAGCCTTTATCAAAAAATTATCGGACAGTAACTGAATTGCAAAATGAAGCGGGAAGTTTGGCGATGGTGAAAGTCGGTGCCATGTTCATAAATTCGATCGTCATTACTGATGAATCTCAGGAATTGGAAAAAGGGCAGGAATTTTCTTATTTCAGCTTTGGTTCAACAGTGGTGCTTCTTTTTGAAAAAGGAAATTTTGAACTTGAAGGAAACATATCCATACCAGCAGATGTCCGTGTAGGTGAAACGATCGGTTTCATGAGGGCCGTCTAACTTCAATTGAAAATAAGAGGCTGACAATTGATGTCAGCCTATGTATTCCATATTAAAATATTGATCGGATTTTATGCGTTAGGGATCTTCGATGAATTTCCGTTTCTATGAGGCGGATGAAATCGGTACTCAACTTTAAATTCTGTGCTTTAAAATAGGATTCAAGCAACAGGTCATCAGATAGTTTTTGCATCAGAACGCCATATACGGCTGCTCACCTCCAGTTGGGATTGCGAGGAATAATTTGGTATTTACTTGCATATATTGATAAGTCTTCCTTGATGTACCCCTACTGTATCAGAAATAAACGTGGAGAACAATCGTTCTGTTATCCACAGTTGAAAGTGGATAACCTGTGGTTAAGTTGTTTACAAGGTGAACGAAATGGTGCACATCAGTATGGAAAATGTTAGTAAAGTTATCCACAGGTTGAACAAATGAAATTTTTGTCGAAATCTTTTATGAATAATTAGTTCTTTGGTTATGGTCTGCCAGCAAATTTCCCATTATTTAATAAAAAATGCCTTTCCATATCTGAAAACATCCATTATGATGTTTCTTTACCGTCAGCCCTTCTTTCCTAATTTTTTTTGAAAGTGAGCTAAAAATTCGATATGATGGAAACGGTAAATTTTAATGAAAATATAGAGGTGTCAATATGCTTAAATTATTTTTGCCGAGTGAACATGTTAAAAGCATTTTTAATATAGATCCTCAAGAATTGAAAAAAAGAGGGATTAAGGGAGTCATTACCGATTTGGATAATACTCTCGTTGAATGGGACAGGCCAACTGCCACCCCCGATTTAATCAAATGGTTCGACAATTTGCGGGATCATGGGATTTTAGTGACGATCGTGTCCAATAATAATGAAAATCGAGTTCGAGCTTTTTCCGATCCGCTTCACATTCCGTTTATCTTCCAGGCCAGAAAACCGATGGTAAGAGCTTTCAATAAAGCCCGTAAGTCAATGGGATTGAAATTGGAAGAAACGGTGGTAATCGGTGATCAGCTATTGACGGATGTATTGGGAGGGAACAGAGGCGGGTTTCATACGATCTTAGTGCTCCCTGTAGCACAAACCGACGAATTCAGAACAAGGATCAATCGTTATTTTGAAAGAAAGATCATGGCGTTTTTTAAACGAAAAGGAATGATAGAATGGGAGGATCACAATTGAACAATCATCAAGAATTAGTGTGCATCGGCTGCGGTGTGAAGGTCCAGACTGAAGATCCGAAAGAGTTGGGCTATGCCCCTAAATCAGCCCTGGAAAAAGAAACGATCGTCTGTCAGCGCTGCTTTAAATTGAAACATTATAATGAAGTTCAGGATGTATCCTTAACAGACGATGACTTCTTGAAAATCTTGAATAAAGTAGGCGAAACCGACTCTTTAATCGTCAAAATCGTCGATATTTTTGATTTCAATGGAAGCTGGCTGCCTGGCCTTCATCGATTTGTAGGAAGAAATGATGTTCTTTTGATCGGAAATAAGGTCGATTTATTGCCTAAATCCGTAAAAACGAACAAGTTGATCAATTGGATGAAGCAATCGTCCAAGGAATTGGGTCTTAACCCGGTTGATGTCCTGCTTGTCAGTGCGGAAAAGGGAAAGCACATACTGGAAGCGGCTGATGCGATTGAGCGGTACCGCAAAGGTAAAGATGTCTATGTGGTGGGATGTACGAATGTAGGTAAATCCACTTTCATCAACCGCCTTATAAAAGAATTGAGCGGTGAAGACGATATCATCACGACTTCCCACTTCCCTGGGACTACCTTGGATATGATCGAAATTCCTTTGGATGATGAACAGGCATTGATCGATACACCAGGAATCATTAATCATCATCAAATGGCTCACTATGTGGACAAACGGGACTTCAAGGTGATCATGCCGAAAAAGGAAATCAAGCCGAGAGTTTACCAACTGAATGAAGGACAGACGCTATTTTTCGGAGGGTTGGCCCGACTGGACTATGTCTCAGGCGGAAGGCGTTCACTGACTTGCTACCTTTCGAATGAATTGAATATTCACCGTACGAAACTGGAAAATGCCGATGAATTGTATAAAAACCATGCCGGGGAATTATTGACGCCCCCGCGGCCTGAACAAATCGAGGAGTTTCCGAAGCTGATTCCACATGAATTCTCCTTGAAAGATGGTAAAATGGATATTGTGTTTTCTGGACTTGGCTGGGTGACGGTCAATGAGCCAGGAGCGAAAATCGTTGCACATGTTCCAAAGGGCGTCAATGTGATCGTTCGCAAATCATTAATCTAAATATAGGGGTCGTCTAGTCTATGAAAAAGATATATGGGGTAATGGGAGATCCAATTGCACATTCGATGTCACCGGACATTCATAATGATGCATTTGAAAAAGAAAATATAGAAGCGGTTTATCATCATTTTCATGTGACACCTGAGCGTTTGAACGATGCCGTAAAAGGCATGAAGGCCCTTGGTATAGAAGGGTTTAACATCACGATTCCTCATAAGACTTCAATCATCCCTTTCCTTGATGAAGTGGATGAACTGGCCCTTGCAATCGGGGCTGTAAATACGGTTGTTAACAAAAATGGTCGGTTTATAGGGTATAATACAGACGGAAAAGGATTTTTCAAATCTTTATGCGATGAAATATCAGGTGACATCAAGGCTAAAAAAACGTTAGTGATCGGAGCGGGCGGTGCTGCGCGTGCGATTTATTTTACCCTCGTGAAAGAAGGGGTAAAGCAAGTTGATATTGCAAACCGGACAAAGGAAAGGGCGGCCCAGCTTGTTTCTGATTGCCCATATGATAAAGTATCGAAGGCACTCTCGATTATCGAAGCGGAAGAAAGCTTATCACAATATGATTTAATCATCCAAACGACTTCTTCTGGAATGAGTCCTGAATTGGATCATTCACCGTTAAAGGTCGACCAGCTTAAAACCGGTGCCATTGTCAGTGATATCATTTATAATCCTCTGCAAACCAAGCTGCTGCGTGAAGCGGGGGAAAAAGGGGCGGAAACACAAAATGGGCTAGGGATGTTCATCAACCAGGCCGCGCTCGCTTTTGAGATATGGACAGGCATTATGCCGGATACAGCAAGAATGACAGATATTGTCTTGAACAAACTAGGAGGTAACACATGTTAACAGGTAAACAGAAAAGATTTTTACGATCAAAGGCCCACCACCTCAATCCAATTTTTCAAGTTGGTAAAGGCGGCGTCAATGATAATCTCATCAAGCAAATTGGTGAGGCGCTTGAAGTACGTGAATTAATCAAGGTCAGCATCCTGCAAAACTGTGAAGAGGACCGTGATGATGTGGGTCGTTCTTTATCAAAGGGTGCACGGGCGGAATTGGTTCAGATTATCGGCAACACAATTGTGCTGTATAAAGAATCAAAAGAAAACAAACAACTTAAATTACCTTAAGGAACCTATCTATGAAAAAAATTGGAATTCTTGGCGGTACATTCAATCCTCCGCATATCGGGCATTTGATTATAGCGAATGAAGTGCTTGATGCCCTTGAGCTAGATGAAATCAGGTTCATGCCAAATCACGTTCCTCCACATAAGGAAAAATCGGAGGAAGTAACCGATATGGACAGGCTGGCTATGTTGGAAAACGCGATAGCCGGAAACCCATCTTTTTATATTGAGGGTATTGAAATAGAAAGAAAAGGCACATCTTATACGTATGACACGATAAAATTGCTGAAAGAGCTTGAGCCAACCAATGAGTTCTATTTCATAATTGGCGCAGATATGATTGAGTACTTACCGAATTGGCACCGTATCGACGAGCTGGTGCATATGGTCAATTTCGTCGGGGTGAAGCGCCCTGGATATGATGAAAAGACCGTATACCCAATCACGATGGTGAAAGTCCCCCAGATGTTCATTTCGTCTTCCATGATAAGAAGGAAGTTAAGAACGGGGAAAACCGTGAAATATTTAATAGCAGATCCAGTGGTGAAGTATATTAAAGGGAATGGTTTATATGAATCGTGAGGAAGCATTGGCACTAGTCAAAGAACAAATCACTGAGCGCAGGTACATTCATACCTTGGGTGTGGTCGAGTCAGCGGTTGAACTTGCTGAACGGTATGGTGCCGACGTCAAAAAAGCGGAACTGGCAGCCATTTTCCATGATTATGCAAAATTCCGTCCAAAAGAGGAAATGGAGCAAATTATAATCGCTGAAAAAATGGACCCGGCGTTACTTGAATACAATATGGAGCTATGGCACGCTCCTGTCGGGGCTTATCTGGTGAAAAAGGAAGCTGGCATTCAGGACGCTGAAATCTTGGATGCGATTGCCTATCACACGTCTGGCAGGGTTGGCATGAGCCTTTTGGATAAAGTCGTATACCTTGCCGACTATATTGAGCCGGGACGTTCTTTTCCAGGTGTCGACGAAGTCAGGCAGACAGCAAAGCAAAATTTGGATCATGCTGTCATCCAGGCGTTAAGGAATACAGTTGTTTTTTTAATGAAAAGAAATCAGGCAATTTACCCTGACACATTTAAGACATATAATGACTTGATCATGAATTTGAAGGAGAAGATGTAATGACTGAACGTGAACTTCTTGTAATTGCAGCAAAAGCGGCGGATGATAAAAGAGCGGAGGATATCGTGGCATTGAACATGCAAGGTATTTCCCTTGTAGCGGATTACTTTTTGATCTGCCACGGTAATTCTGAAAAACAAGTACAAGCAATAGCTCGTGAAATGAAGAGCAAAGCTGATGAATCAGGAATCAATGTAAAACGTCTTGAAGGTTTTGACGAGGCGAAATGGGTGCTTGTGGATCTTGGCGATGTAGTGGCCCATATTTTCCATAAAGATGAAAGAAACTACTATAATCTTGAACGTTTATGGGGAGATGCACCTTTTGAAGATCTAGAGAGTGAACTGACTACATGACTTATGAACGCTTTGCCTATGTATACGATGAATTGATGAAGGACGCACCTTATGAAAAATGGCTGATGATCCTTACGGCGAAGCTGGAACAGTATGGAATTGGTGGAAGGAAAGTCCTGGATTTAGCGTGTGGAACCGGGGAAATGACCGTTGAATTGGCGCAACACGGATTCGAAGTCACCGGCGTGGATTTATCTGATGAAATGCTTCTTGTTGCCAATGAAAAGGCGGTTAAGCTTGGATTATCTATTCCGCTTTTCCAGCAGGATATGGCAGAACTCGAGGGACTTGGCCAATTTGATTGTGTCACGATTTTTTGTGATTCGCTGAACTACCTTCGCGATGAGGAGGATATAGTCAAGACGTTCAGCCGGGTTCATGAGCATTTGAAGGATGGCGGATTATTCTTGTTTGATATCCATTCCATTTATAAAATGGAAGAAATCTTTAGCGATAATACGTTTGCTGTCAACGGTGAAGAAGTATCCTATATATGGGACTGCTTCCCGGGTGAAGAACCATACAGTGTTGAGCATGATTTAAGTTTTTTCGTAAGGGACGATGAAAGCGGACTGTATGACCGTTTTGATGAGTTGCATTATCAACGGACCTATCCGGTTGAACAATATAAAAAGTGGTTGGAGCAAGCAGGTTTTACGGTTTCTGGAATTCTGGCGGATCTTGAAGAAGCACCGCTTGTAACGGAAACCGAAAGAATCTTGTTTGTAGCCAGTAAATAATAAAGAGGTCAAGAATCCCCGTTCGTACATCATCCTGTACGAGCGGGGGTCTGACCTCTTCTTTTTTTTATTTTAAGAAGGAATTGAGATATAAATTACGAATATTAATAAGGATGGCCGAACTGCTTTTCAACTTCGTGAAGGTCCTCTGCAAACTTTTCGTGTGTCGCTTGAAAAAGATGATGGAACATTTCCCCTGTTTCAGCTTCTAAAACCTTGATCCCCTCACCCGTTATTCCACCCTTTACACAAACCTTTTCCTGCAAGGTCGGCAATGTATAAACCCCTTTACCAAGCAATTCCCCTAAGCCAACCAGCATATTCTCAGTCAAAGTCGTAGCCGTTTCTTTATCTATCTTCGTCGTTTGGCAGGCCGCATCAATAAAAGCTTGTGCTAAATAGCTGAAGAAGGCAGGTCCGCAGCTGACGATATCGGAAGCTACCCGGGTGATATCATTTTCAATGATGACCGGTGCCGATATGGCAGAGGCCAAATCATATAAAGCTGATACTTTCTCCTTACTGCAGCTCTTGCTGAAACTCAGTAACGATACCCCTGAACCGACACGGTTCGTTATGCTCGGTATAAAACGGGCACAGGGGGCATTCACTGCCGATTCCAGCTGGGAGACTGAAAGCGGGCTTGTGATGGAAATGATCAGCTGATCCCTTTTTATATGATGTTTGATGCCTTGTAATAGGCTGTTAATTTGTAATGGTTTTACACAGAGAAAGATAAAGTCGGCTTGTTGGGCGATTTCGGCTGCGGTTTCCGCAACCTTGATGCCAGGGTGTTTATCTTTCAGCACCAATGCCTTGGAAAGCGTGCGATTTGTAATGACTAGATCTGCCGGATTCAATATTTTTGCCTCCAGCCATGCCTCGATTAAAATGGTACCCATATTTCCGGTTCCGATAACACCGATTTTCTTCAATTCCGATCAACTCCTCTCACTTAAAGCGATTGATTCTCCTAAAAACACTATGTATTTTTAATCTGTCCTATGACAATGTATCATGCGAAATCCAATAAGGAGGCAAAGAAAATGGATGAAATTTTAAAAAGGAAAATGACCAAGATTACCGTTGCGGTGGCATTTGTTGCAGCGGGCATTTACTTTTTTTTGCAACAAGGGGCGGATCCGGCGGATACGGAAGATATATTTTCCATTTCTGAAAAGGAAGCTGAAATCGAACAAAGTGAAAATGAAACGGCTGCCGAACCTGTAATCATTAAAGTGGACGTTAAAGGAGCGGTCAAGTCCCCAGGCATTTTTACTGCACAGGCAGGTGAACGGGTGATTGATTTAATTTCTGCTGCAGGCAGCTTTACGGACAAGGCCGATAAAAATAAAGTGAATTTTGCCCAAATCGTCGAAGACCAAATGGTCATTTATGTTCCGGAAATAGGTGAAGAAGTCACGGGGGACTTGGAGAATATACAAGTCGGGTCGTCTGGTGATGCCGCCACTAAGGGGGCGTCAGGAGGACTGGTGAACTTGAATACAGCTACACAGGAAGATTTGGAAACCTTGACGGGTATTGGACCATCCAAAGCGAATGCGATCCTGGAATACAGGGAAACGGTAGGGAAATTCAATGAGGTCGATGAATTGAAGAAGGTAACGGGAATCGGCGATAAAACGTTTGAAAGGTTACGGGATTCCATTTCGGTGAAATGAATGATTGAATATGCTACACAAATGGACAGGAAGAGGGTAAAATTGAAGAAAATCATTCTAGTGGTAAGGGGATACAACATGAACAGAATTAGTTGGGATCAATATTTCATGGCGCAAAGCCATTTATTAGCCTTAAGAAGCACATGTACACGCCTCACTGTAGGGGCGACCATCGTAAGGGACAACAGAATCATTGCGGGGGGATATAATGGGTCCATTGCTGGAGGGACGCATTGTATTGATGACGGCTGCTATGTAATTGATAATCATTGTGTCAGAACGATACATGCAGAAATGAATGCACTTTTACAATGTGCCAAATTTGGGGTGCCTACTGATGGGGCGGAAATATATGTGACGCATTTTCCGTGTCTTCAGTGCTGTAAATCACTCATCCAAGCTGGCATCAAGGCTGTTTATTATGCGGAAGATTACAAAAATCATCCATATGCCCTGGAATTATTTAAACAGGCTGGTGTCAAGACCGAGAAGGTTGAAGCAAAAGGGGCCATCGATGTTAATGGAAAACAAAAAAAGGACTTTGTATTCTCATTGTTAGCTCAACTTGAACGAACAGGCATGGGAAAAGAAGCTGTATCGGAGCTGGAAAAGCAGGCCAATCAGATATTTGAAAATTAAATAGGACGGGGGGCAGGCATGGCTCGACACCTTATCTTATTAGCCGTTTCGGCCACATTTGGTGTTACGGCCCATTCTTTTTTTAATGTAAGGCTGCTGATCATCATCCTTATTTTTCTCTGTTTACTTTACTTTTTGGTGGGATTAAGTGTGAAGGCCCTTAGTTTTCATTTGGTTATCATGGGGATGTTTTTAGGGGCCGCCTCCTTCACCGATCACCGCAACAAAACTGCCTATAATGGAACGGAAAGCCAATTTATCATTACATTTACGGATCAACCGAATATAGATGGAAATTCTTTAAAAGGATTCGTTTCCAGTGAGAAAGGCGAACGGTTAGTGCTTCGTTATAAAATCAACACTGAACTGGAACAGGAAAAGCTGGGTCGTTTTCTGCGAATCGGTTTATCATGTCCGGCCGAAGGGACATTGCAAATTCCCGACAAAAACAGAAATGAAAACAGTTTCGATTATCAGCGTTATCTTTTGCGTCAAGGCACCCATTGGATTTTCAAAGCGGATTCCATTTCATTTCAGGAATGTAAAGTCGTTGGAAATCCGATTCTTGTTTCGATACGTAATTTGCGCCTAAAGGGGATTACGTATATTAGAGAACACTTTCCAGAAGAATCGAGCGGTTTTGTCACTGCTCTAATTTTCGGAGACCAGACATATATAGATGAAGGCGACCTTACTAATTATCAGCGGCTCGGTCTGGTTCATTTACTGGCTATTTCCGGTCTTCATGTCAGTTTTTTAACGGGGCTGTTATTTTACTTCGGCATCAGGGTGGGGATTACACGGGAAAGAATGATGATGGCAATCTTAATCTTCCTTCCGGTTTACATGTTACTTTCAGGTGCCAGTCCATCAGTGGTGAGATCCTGTTTAATGGCTATGCTTTTCTTTCTACTTCTGCTATTCAAGAAGCGGATCTCGGCGGGTGCCGCAATCGGATTAGCTTATATGGCACTTTTGTTTTTTCGGCCTAATATGCTCTATGATATAGGTTTTCAGCTTTCATTCGCGGTCACTTTCTCCATTATCATGTCTTCAAGCATTTTCTTGCAATACCCGAAGAAAACAACGCAGCTATTCATCGTCAGTTCCATCTGCCAATTGGCAGCCCTTCCGATTTTGCTTTTTCACTTTTATGAAGCATCCATTCTTGGTGTGTTTCTGAACGTATTGTATGTTCCGCTTTATTCCATCATATTGCTGCCATTTTCACTGATGTCCCTCTTCATTCATCTATTACTGCCTTCCTTGGGGCAACCCCTCATCTCATTATTGAATTATACCTTCATACTCTGCAATAAAGCTGCGGAGGGTGCATCGGATTTGCCGCTTGCCTCCATTCCGTTTGGAAAACCACCTTTCATCATGATGTTATTACTTGTTATTTCACTTTTAGGATTATACCTGACTTGGGAAGTATCCTTTGAAAAAAGTAAAATATGGTGCGTAATAATAATTGTCCTTTTACTTTTGCAATATAACTTACAAAGGTTCTCGCCTTTTGGTGAAGTGCAGATCATCGACGTTGGGCAAGGTGACTCCATTTTAATTATCCTGCCTTTCAATCGCGGTAACTATTTGATTGATACAGGAGGGCAAATTACATTTCCAATCGACATGTGGGCAAAAAAGCGAAAGAAGTTCAACACCGCGGATGATATCATAATTCCATTATTGAAAAGTAAGGGAATCCACCAATTGGACAAGCTGATTTTAACTCATCCGGACGCAGATCATATGGGAAGTGCAAAAGAATTAATAGAAAATTTTAAAGTTGGGGAGATCATAATTGGAGGCTGGAGTGAAGAGCAATACAGGGATATGGATTTTGTGACTGTGGCAAGAGATAAACAAATGAAAATGATTGTCCTGAAAAGGGGGGACCATTGGGTGGCGGGAGGAGCGCCGTTTGCTGTGCTAAGTCCATATGAGAAAGAAGAAAATAAGAATGATTCATCCATAGTTCTATTCACGGAGCTTGGGGGATTGTCATGGTTATTGACTGGCGATATGGGAGAAGAAGGGGAAAGTGAACTTTTGAGAACATTTCCGCAGTTGCAGGCGGATATCTTGAAGGTCGGTCACCATGGCAGTAAAACTTCTTCTTCCACGCCCTTACTTGAACAGCTGCAGCCGAAAGCGGCGCTTATTTCAGTTGGAAAAGATAATGGCTACGGTCACCCTCATAGAGACGTAATTGGGAATCTGGAGAGAAATGGCATAAAGGTGTTCAGGACCGACGAGGATGGTTCTATTATTTACAAGTATTACAAAAGCAGTGGAACCTTTCGGAAGACTCTCCCATAGTATGTAGAAAATCAAAAAGAAAGAGACTGCAGCAGCAGCCTCCATCAGGAAAAATAAGTGCATGTAGTAAATGAAATCAGGATCCGACAGCTTTAATGACGACAGCTATGGTGAACATGGCAGCGAAAAATACAAAAGAACCGATGAATCCCATAGCGGAATCAGCGACGTCATCTGTCTTTGATTGAACATTCTTTTCGAATTCGTTCATTGTTTACCCCTCCTATTTCTGCTAATAGTATAAAACATTACCAAAAAAAAATCTACAGGCTTCATTCCTTCATTTCCTTTACTGACAAGAGTTGTCACAAATAGTTTGGGATTTTGAGGTCAAAATAACAGTACAGACAAAGCAAGCGAAAAAGAAAAGCTCAATTTTTGTTCTACATGAATACTCTACCCGCTTTCAAGGGAGATTACCCGGGCCTTTCTTGAAAGTGTTCATATAGATCCGGAATTAGCCCTTTTATAGGGCTAGTTCCCTTTATAGCTTGTCAAATGGTCCATCCACCTATACCATTAGAGAAGAATACATAGTAAAGAGGCGGATTCTATTGGTATTAGATGTTTGGAAAAGTATAAAAAAAGGGCAATTCGCTCCGGTATACTTGTTATATGGGTCGGAAGCCTATCTAATTAATGAAACGAAGCAGCTATTGATCGAGAATGTCCTTCACGAGGATGAGATGGATTTTAACTTTTCTCAATTTGATTTAGAAGAGACGCCTGTTGAAACTGCACTTGAAGATGTTGAAACCCTCCCGTTTATTGGGGAAAGGCGCCTTGTTTTCATGCAAAACCCATTTTTTTTGACAGCTGAAAAAACGAAATCAAGAGTTGAACATAATGTGAAAAGACTGGAAGCGTATTTAGCTGACCCGGTTCCTTATTCTATTGTCGTATTGACCGCACCTTATGAGAAACTGGATGAACGGAAAAAAATCACCAAGGAACTGAAGCGTAAGGCGGTTCTTGTTGAAGCGAAGAAGCTTGGTGATCATGAGTTAAAAGGATGGGTGAAGGAGAGGGTCGAAGCTTCTTCAGTCCAAATAGATGAGCAGGCTACAGAGCTTTTACTTGAACTTGCAGGAACGAATCTGATGATGCTTACGAATGAATTGGATAAAATGGTGCTTTATGCAGAAGCTGATAAACACATTACGGTCGAGGTAGTGGAAAAGCTGGTTGCTAAATCCCTTGAACAGAATATCTTTACGCTTGTCGATCATGTGTTACAGCGAAAGATGGAGAGTGCGATGACGATACTGCACGATCTACTCAGGCAGAATGAAGAGCCGATCAAAATCTTGAGCGTCATGGCGGGTCAGGTAAGGCTCATGTATCAAGTGAAGGAGCTTTCCCGCCAGGGCTATAGCCAGCAAAAAATTGCAGGTCAATTGAAGGTGCACCCTTACAGGGTAAAGCTGGCACTTGAAAAGACGGGGAGATTCCAGGAACGCGAGCTGTTGAGTATCATTAACGACTTAGCGGAAGCGGATTATAAAATGAAGACCGGCCAAGCCGATAAGGCAATCACGCTTGAGCTGCTGCTTTTAAAAATTAGATGATAAAAAGGTGGCAGGTATCCTGTCACCTTTTTTATGCAAAAAAACGGCACAAAAAAAACGATCCGGTTGGATCGTTTAATTTTTTGTCATTATGCGTTAAGAGCGTTAAGTCTTTTCGCTAAACGAGATTTTTTACGGGCTGCCGCATTTTTATGGATTAATCCTTTAGATGCAGCTTTGTCTAATTTCACAGCAGCTGTTAAAAGAGCTTCTTTAGCAGCTTCAACGTTTTCACCAGCTAATGCAACTTCAGCGTTTTTCACTGTAGTACGCATAGTTGATCTAACAGTAATGTTATGAACGCGTTTTTTGTCGTTGATTTTTACACGTTTAATAGCAGATTTAATGTTTGGCATTCCGTTCACCTCCTACAAAGAAATCGAGATTATATGAACTCGACTTTTCAAATCCATATCAAATAGCACAAGTGATATTCTATCAGACTGCCCATAAATATGCAATACTTCAGATTGAGAATCGAAAAGGAATTATAATTTCGGGAATAAATTCATCTCGTCATCACTCATTGTACCAAAAAAATGAATAATAAAAAAGCAAAAACGACAGAATGTTTAAGAGAGACTATTGAAAATACTAGATTAGATTCAATTCAAACATCAGGAGGCCGTTATGGAAAATAATTTGGACCTTAGTGAATACGGAATTCGTACAGATTTGGCGATTGAAGCAAAGGAAATTGCCCTTGAACATAAAGGTGTTGTAGAGGAAGTGGATGTATCCCGTATCGAAGGGGTCATTATTAAAGAAAAAGATGTGGATGATCTGAAGGTATCCTTAGTCGAGGTTACGGCTGAGGGTGAAAAAGAAATCGGGAAGAAGCAGGGCAGCTATTTGACCATCGAAGTGCAGGGGATCCGCCAGCAGGATACGGATACGCAGCAACGGGTGGAAAAGGTGTTCGCCAATGAACTGGCTTCCTTTTTGAAACGGAATAAAATCACCAAAGAAAGCAGTTGTTTGGTTGTCGGTCTTGGTAATTGGAATGTTACTCCCGATGCTCTCGGGCCTGCAGTCGTTGAGAACCTTGTGGTCACAAGACATTTGTTCGAATTGCAGCCGGAGTCCGTCAAGGAAGGCTATCGGCCGGTAAGTGCGATTTCCCCCGGGGTGATGGGGATTACGGGAATCGAGACGAGTGACATCATAAAAGGAGTCATCGAAAAAAGTAATCCTGATTTCCTGATCGTCGTAGACGCATTGGCTGCCCGTTCGATCGATCGAGTGAATTCGACGATTCAAATAACGGATACAGGCATCCATCCTGGGTCTGGTGTTGGGAATAAACGAAAAGAATTGAGCCAGGCTACATTGGGTGTTCCTGTTATAGCGATTGGTATACCTACCGTCGTGGATGCCGTATCAATTGCCAGCGATACGATAGATTATATTTTGAAGCACTTTGGCAAGGAACTGAATGAAGGGGACAGACCATCACGTTCGCTGGCGCCCGCTGGATTCAGTTTTGGAAAGCGCACAAAGCTGACAGAAGAGGATATGCCAGGTGAAAAGGAGCGCCAAACCTTCTTGGGAATGATAGGTGTCCTCCCTGATGAAGAGAAACGGAAATTGATTTATGAGGTACTGTCACCGCTTGGTCAAAATTTAATGGTTACACCGAAAGAAGTCGATGTTTTCATTGAGGATATGGCCAATTTAATAGCCAATGGGTTAAATGCAGCCTTGCATCATTCAATAAATCAAGATAATACCGGCTACTACACCCGTTAAATCATTTTTAGTGCCCAAAAATGGTGTTCTACCCTTTCTAGCAAAGTCATAGGTATTAATAGACAAGCTATAGAGAGGGTGGAAGGATGAAAAGAAGAAATTCCCCAGGAATCATAACAGCCGTTCACGGATCAACAATAATAAAAACTTTTCTAGGTATTCTCGCCTTGCTTCTTTTTGTTTTTTCAGTCAGTGGGGTCATGACTTCCCTAAGACCGGAGTATCGGATATCTTCTAATTCCGTACATACTGTAGCCAACCAATTCTCGGGGAAAATGCTGTTCTCGATGCTGGCCAATGAAAACCATTATCTTTTTAATGCCCTGCCGGAAGGTAAGCAGGAATCGATGATCACGAATCAATTGATAAAAGTTTCGACCAACATTTCGCTGGAGGACCCGCGGAGCTTACTTGGCAGGGAACTTCCTGGCTTTTCGATTTTTGATAATGAGATCCTCGTTGCCGGGGAAGGAACGAATTATACGAATATGCCATACGAATCCTCGCCGCCAGTGGACGTCCTGAATGAAGAAAGGGATGCATCCCTGCAAAACCTGGATGAGATTGAAGAACCGGAAAAAGGAGTGGCCGATCAGCCGAAACAAACGACAAATGGACGGAAAGTGGTCGAGATATACCATAGCCATAACCGGGAGTCATATCTTCCATATTTAAAAGGAGTGACTAACCCGGATCTAGCCTATCATTCGAAAATCAATATTACGAAACTCGGGGAACGGATGGTTGAAGATATGGCTGATAAGGGGATAGGCTCCTCGCTCGATAAAACGGATATCATGGGAAATCTGAATAATAAAGGATTGAATTATGCCAGATCCTATCAAGAATCACGAAAATCCGTCCAGACGGCATTGGCCAATAACAAGGATTTAGAATATATCATTGATATCCATCGTGATTCTAAACGAAAAAAACATACGACCATTAACATTAACGGTAAAGATTATGCCAAGATTGCCTTCGTGGTTGGGGGCAATAATCCGAACTTCGAAAAAAATGCAGCGCTTGCCAATAAGCTTCATAAAGCTTTGGAGAAAAAATACCCTGGCATTTCACGAGGGGTTATGAAACAAGGCGGAGCGGGACATAATGGAGTATACAATCAGGATTTGTCAGGCAATGCCATGCTCCTGGAAATTGGCGGTGTTGATAATACTTTCGAGGAAATGTACTTGACCGTTGATGCCTTTACCGAGGTTTTCAGTGAATTTTACTGGGATGCCAAAGCAGTGGATAACCCGACCGGGGATTCGGAAGCGCAGTAATTTGAAAGGAGTTCTCTTATCATGGTTCGATTTTGGTTGAAATGTACAGGGATTGTGCTCGTATTATTTTTAGGTGTTCTAATCGGGATGCAGCAAGCGAACGACGGGATGAAAAAAATGAAGGGGTATGAAGATCCCTCTTTGAATAGTGCATTCATTATTAACCAATCGGACCAAGGGGAGATGGAAGCGGATATCCTTGGCGAAAAAGTAACCAGTCATGATTTGGAGACGAAAAAAGAAAAGCTTGAAGAAATGAAGGCCTTCAACTTTTTCTCATCGATCGGCAAAACGCTTGGAGAGACCATATCAGGGGCCTTTCAAGCACTTATTGATATGATTTAGGTATGAAGTAAGTTGAGTGTGCCCTGCCAAAAGGCTGCATCCGAATCCGGAATGCAGCCTTTTTTTATCCGATGCCCTGCAATGAGGCTTCTTTTGTAACTATTCTGTTGAATCTTGCATTTTCTATTGATATAATAAAAAATAGTGTATTGTGTCGACAAGTGGGAGTGAACGTCATGAATAGAGAAGAAAAATTAAAAAGACAATCAAAAATTCGTAACTTTTCCATCATCGCTCATATTGATCATGGTAAATCTACATTGGCGGATCGTATCATTGAAAAAACGAACGCCATGACTCAGCGTGAAATGAAGAGTCAGCTGTTGGATTCCATGGATTTAGAGCGTGAGCGTGGAATTACGATTAAATTGAATGCGATTCAATTGAAATATAACGCGAAAGATGGAGAAGAATATATCTTCCATCTTATTGATACACCGGGACATGTCGATTTTACGTATGAAGTGTCACGAAGCCTTGCAGCTTGTGAAGGAGCTGTCCTTGTTGTCGATGCGGCACAGGGTATTGAGGCCCAAACGCTTGCAAACGTTTATTTAGCATTGGACAACAACCTGGAAATCATTCCGGTCATCAATAAAATCGATTTGCCGAGTGCAGATCCGGAACGTGTGCGTGGAGAAATCGAGGAAGTGATCGGGTTGGATGCTTCCGATGCAGTCTTGGCTTCTGCTAAGGCGGGAATCGGAATCGAGGAGATTCTGGAACAGGTCGTTGAATTGGTTCCAGCTCCACAAGGTGATCCGGATGCTCCTTTCAAGGCGCTTATTTTCGATTCACTATTTGATGCGTACCGAGGTGTAGTTGCCTATATCCGTGTTGTTGAGGGTTCCATTAAAGTGGGCGATAAAATCAAAATGATGTCCACTGGCAAGGAATTCGATGTTACCGAATTGGGTGTCTTCAACCCTAAAACCCAGCTGTTGGATGAACTGAACGTAGGTGATGTAGGTTTCCTTACGGCAGCCATTAAAAACGTTGGTGATACGACTGTTGGTGACACGATTACAAGTGCCGTGAACAGTGCGACAGAACCATTGCCGGGTTACCGGAAGATGAACCCGATGGTATATTGCGGCCTATACCCAATTGACGCATCGAAATTCAATGATTTAAGGGATGCATTGGAGAAATTGGAATTGAACGATTCAGCGCTGCAGTTCGAGGCGGAATCATCGCAAGCATTGGGCTTCGGTTTCCGTTGCGGATTCCTTGGGCTCCTTCATATGGAAATTATCCAGGAACGGATTGAACGTGAATTCAAAATCGACCTGATCACCACTGCACCGAGTGTTATTTATGATGTGGTCCAAACGGACGGAACGGTCCTGAAAGTGGATAACCCGTCTAATATGCCTGATGCCCAAAAGATCGAACGGGTCGAGGAGCCATATGTCAAAGCGACGATGATGGCGCCGACGGAGTTTGTCGGGGCGATCATGGAAATTTGTCAAAATAAACGCGGAAACTTCATTGATATGGAATATATCGATGAGACCCGTGTAAGCATTCACTACGAAATACCATTATCGGAAATCGTGTATGATTTCTTCGATCAATTGAAATCCAATACAAGAGGCTATGCTTCATTCGATTATGAGCTGATCGGCTATAAACCGTCCAAGCTTGTGAAAATGGATATCTTGCTGAATGCTGAAACTGTCGATGCTTTAAGTTTCATCGTTCATAAGGACTTTGCTTATGAGCGCGGTAAAGTCATCGTTGAAAAATTGAAGAAATTGATTCCAAGACAACAATTTGAAGTGCCGATCCAAGCAGCAATCGGGCAAAAAATCATTGCCCGTTCCTCAATTAGTGCAATGCGCAAAAACGTATTGGCTAAATGTTACGGCGGCGATATTTCCCGTAAACGTAAGTTGCTCGAAAAACAGAAAGAAGGTAAAAAGCGGATGAAACAGGTAGGTTCCGTTGAAGTTCCGCAAGAAGCTTTCATGGCTGTTTTGAAAATGGATGATACGACACCAAAGAAATAAATAAAATAAACGATAGATAGTAAAAAGAGGGTAGAGGAAATCTAGCCTCTTTTTCTATCGACTCATTCGATTAAAAGGTTGTGAACACAATGATTAAAAGCGCCTACCTCCATATACCATTTTGTGAACATATTTGTCACTATTGTGATTTCAATAAAGTATTTTTGCAGGGACAGCCGGTCGAAGAATATTTACAGATGATGAAAAGGGAAATGGTGATGCAGCTTTCCAAATACCCGACTGCCGGTTTGGATACGGTTTTCGTCGGTGGAGGGACACCGACCTCTCTTGATGAAAAGCAGCTTGCATTCTTATGTGAAGCGATCAATGAAACCCTGCCCTTTGATCCCAAAAAGGCTGAATATACATTCGAAGCCAATCCAGGGGACCTTTCGAGGGAAAAACTGAAGATACTTTATGACTCAGGGGTCAATAGACTTAGCTTTGGAGTTCAAAGCTTCAATGATGAATTGTTAAAACGAATCGGCCGGACTCACCGGGCTCAAGAAGTATATGAAACGATTCATTTGGCTCAAGAGGTTGGCTTTACGAATATCAGCATCGACTTGATATATGGATTGCCGGGCCAAACGATGGAAGATTTCAAGGATACGCTGGATAAAGCGATTGCCCTTCAATTGCCGCATTATTCCAGCTACTCATTGATCGTTGAGCCGAAGACTGTTTTTTATAACCAGATGCGAAGGGGTAAATTGAACCTGCCGCCTCAGGAGCTCGAGGCTTCGATGTATGAGAAACTGATGGAAGAGATGGAGAAGCATGGTCTGCATCAATATGAAATCAGTAATTTTGCCCGAACTGGGTTTGAAAGCAGGCACAACCTGACATATTGGGATAATGTGGAGTATTATGGGATTGGTGCCGGTGCACATGGCTATACTGGAGGTAAAAGGGTTGCCAATCATGGACCTGTGAAGAAATATATCACGCCATTGCTGGCGAACGAACTGCCTGTATTGGAAGAGCACCCAGTACCGCTTCATGAACGGATGGAAGAGGAGATGTTTTTGGGGCTCCGGAAAACGGAAGGAGTTTCATTGGAAATCTTCAAGAATAAATTTTTTGTTGAAATGACGGAGATTTTCAGGAAACCGCTCGAAGAAGGATCGGCAAAGGGTCTGCTTAAGGTGGAAGGCGGGTTCGTGCGCTTGACTGAGCAGGGCAAACTGCTTGGAAATGAAGTGTTCCAATCATTTTTGGGCGTTATTGATTCCGACTGAAGGAAACTCAAGTTATTTTAACGGTGAATTAGCGGTTTTCATTGTTGACATCATAAGCTTCATTTGATAATTTATTAGTATATTAGCACTCGATGAGACAGAGTGCTAACAGAGGTGATCATACATGCTAACTGATCGTCAATTATTGATTCTACAAGTGATAATCGAGGATTTCATCCATTCTGCCCAGCCAGTCGGGTCACGAAGCTTGTCGAAGAAAGATGAAATTACGTTCAGCTCTGCCACAATTCGCAACGAAATGTCCGATCTTGAAGAAATGGGATTTTTAGAAAAAACCCATACCTCTTCCGGTAGGATCCCTTCTGAAAAAGGGTATAGATATTATGTGGATCATTTACTTTCTCCTCAAGCTCCGAAAAAGAATGAAGTGAAGATATTAAAATCCGTTTTTGTAGAACGAATTTATGAATTGGAAAAGATCGTACAGAAGTCAGCGAAAATACTTTCGGAACTGACGAATTATACGGCGATTGTACTGGGGCCAAAAGTGAATGAGCATAAGCTGAAAAAAATCCAGATCATTCCTTTAAGTCCTGAAACGGCAATAGCCATCATCATTACAGATACAGGTCATGTGGAAAATCGAATGATTTCCTTACCGCCTTCTTTTGATATAAACGAAATCGAGAAGATGGTGAACATATTGAATTCCCGTTTGGTCGATGTTCCGCTAGTTGATCTAAAGGATAAGATCTATAAGGAAGTGGCAGTTCTATTGAGCCGCCACATTCATAACTATGGATCGATGGTCTCGACCCTTGCGGAGACCCTGACGGACACAAAGCCCGAAAAAATATTTTTTGGCGGGAAAACGAATATGCTGAGGCAGCCGGAGTTCCATGATATTGCTAAAGTAAGTACGCTTTTATCGATGATTGAGCAGGAACAGGGATTTTATGAACTAATTACTCAAAATCCATCGGGCATCCACGTCAAGATCGGCCGTGAAAATCAAAACACAGTGCTCGATGACTGCAGTTTGATTACGGCGACCTACTCAATCGGGCAGGAGCAAGTTGGCACATTGGCCATATTGGGTCCAACGAGAATGGAATATTCGAGAGTGATCAGTTTGCTTTCGTTCTTCTCGAAAGATTTAACGGCCCTGATGACAAAACTGTATCAAAAATAGTAGCAAAGGTAATATTGTTAAGGTGGCGGAGAAGCATATTCCGCGGCCTGGCATATTACTTTAGCATAAATTGTATAACCCTTTTAGGGAGGTGAGATTGTGACAGAAAATAAAAACGAAGAACAAACATTGGAAAATGAAACAATCGAGGAAAGTTCTGCAGAAGCAGTTTTCGCTGAAGAAGAAATTCCAGCGGAAGAAAACCAAGGTCCGGTTGAAAAAGATGAACTTCAATTGGCTCATGAAAAGATTGCTGAACTTGAGGCGAAAATCGAGGAAATGGATAACCGTTATCTTCGTCTGCAGGCCGATTTTGATAATTCAAGACGCCGTGCCAAGCTTGATATGGAGGCGGCTCAAAAATATAGAGTTCAAAGCATTGCTAGTGATTTAGTGGAGGCTCTTGATAATTTTGAAAGAGCTACAAAAATCGAAGCGGAAAATGAACAGACGAAATCCTTGCTATCAGGCATGGAAATGGTCTATAAAGCGATTACTGATGCATTGTCTAAAGAAGGCATCGAACCTATCAGTTCGGTTGGCGAAGAGTTCGATCCGCGTTTGCATCAAGCGGTCATGCAAGTTCAGGATGAAAACTTCGGTTCGAACATCGTCGTCGAGGAATTCCAAAAAGGATACCTTCTTAAAGACCGTGTGATTCGACCTGCAATGGTAAAAGTGAACGAATAGATTTTTACATATAAATAATTGGGAGGTAGTGAAACTATGAGCAAGATTATTGGTATTGACTTAGGTACAACAAACTCTTGTGTATCTGTACTTGAAGGCGGGGAACCAAAAGTAATCCCGAATCCAGAAGGAAACCGTACAACTCCATCCGTAGTGGCATTCAAAAATGGAGAAAGGCAAGTAGGGGAAGTGGCAAAACGCCAAGCGATTACAAACCCTAATACGATCATCTCCATTAAACGCCATATGGGTACTGACCATAAAGAAGTAATTGAAGGAAAAGAATACTCACCTCAAGAAGTTTCTGCAATCATCCTTCAATACTTGAAATCATACGCTGAAGAGTATCTTGGCGAAAAAGTGACTAAAGCGGTTATCACTGTACCTGCTTACTTCAATGATGCAGAACGCCAAGCAACTAAGGATGCTGGGCAAATTGCAGGCCTTGAAGTGGAACGTATCATCAACGAACCGACAGCTGCAGCACTTGCATACGGTTTGGATAAAACGGAAGAAGATCAAACGATCCTTGTATTCGACCTTGGCGGCGGTACATTTGACGTGTCGATCATGGAACTTGGAGATGGCGTTTTCGAAGTTAAGTCCACAGCTGGTGACAACCGTCTAGGTGGGGATGATTTCGACCAAGTCATCATTGATTACCTGGTTGAAGCATTCAAGAAAGAAAACGGAATCGACCTTTCAAAAGATAAAATGGCGGTTCAACGTTTGAAAGATGCAGCTGAAAAAGCGAAAAAAGATCTTTCCGGCGTAACGTCAACTCAAATTTCTTTACCATTCATCACTGCTGGAGAAGCTGGCCCGCTTCACTTGGACGTAACAATGACTAGAGCTAAATTCGATGAGCTTTCTACAGGTCTTGTGGAACGCACTATGGGACCAACTCGTCAAGCATTGAAAGATGCTGGTCTTTCAGCATCTGAAATCGACAAAGTAATCCTTGTTGGTGGATCTACACGTATTCCTGCGGTTGTTGAAGCAATCAAAAAGGAAATCGGTCAAGAACCAAGCAAAGGTGTAAACCCTGATGAAGTGGTGGCAATGGGTGCAGCAATTCAAGGTGGCGTATTAACAGGGGATGTTAAAGACGTTGTCCTTCTTGATGTAACTCCACTTTCACTTGGAATTGAAACGATGGGCGGAGTATTCACGAAACTGATTGACCGTAATACTACGATTCCGACAAGTAAATCACAAGTGTTCTCGACAGCGGCTGATAATCAAACGGCAGTTGATATCCATGTCCTTCAAGGTGAGCGTCCAATGTCTGCGGATAACAAAACTCTTGGCCGTTTCCAATTGAGTGACATTCCACCGGCACCGCGTGGAGTTCCGCAAGTTGAAGTGACATTCGATATTGATAAAAACGGTATCGTGAACGTTCGTGCGAAAGATCTTGGCACGAACAAAGAACAAGCGATCACTATCAAATCGTCTTCAGGACTTTCTGATGAAGAGATCGAACGCATGGTACGTGAAGCAGAAGAAAATGCCGATAGCGATAAACAACGTAAAGAAGAAGTTGAACTTCGTAACGAAGCTGATCAATTAGTTTTCCAAACGGAAAAAACGCTGAAAGATCTAGAAGGTAAAGTGGACGAAGCGGAAGTAACAAAAGCGAATGAAGCGAAGGATGAACTGAAAGCTGCAATCGAGAAAAATGAGCTTGAAGAAATCCGCGTGAAAAAAGATGCGCTTAACGAAATTGTTCAAGCTTTGACAATGAAGCTTTATGAAGAAGCGGCAAAAGCTCAGCAAGCTGGAGAAGCCGGTGCTGGCGAAACAGCTCAAGACGATAATGTGGTTGATGCTGAATACACTGAAGTTAACGAAGAAGAGAAAAAATAAAAAGTGGCCCAATCGGGGCACTGAAATATTGGGCAGTTAGTTTCTGCCTGCCATTGTAAAAAAGTCAAAGTCAGGTTATCTTGACTTTGGCTTTTTTTACAATGGATGGAATCATTGTCAGGAAGTGTTGCAATCGCTGGTGGGGAATCATGGGATTTTAGAGAAAAAGATGTGCAAATCGGGGCTGGCAGTACCAATTACAAAAATGTGTCAACGCCGTTTGTACTTTTCTAGTTGATTATTATCTTCGTTCAGTGATAATATTACCTTTATGTGAATCGAATCGGGAGTGGATTTTAGATATGAGTAAACGCGATTATTATGAGGTGTTAGGCCTTTCGAAAAGTGCTTCGAAGGATGAAATCAAAAAAGCGTATCGAAAGCTCTCCAAACAATATCACCCTGATATTAATAAAGCGGACGATGCTGCGGATAAATTCAAGGAAATCAAGGAAGCTTACGAAGTATTGAGTGACGAACAGAAAAAGGCCCATTATGACCAATTCGGACATACAGATCCCAATCAAGGCTTTGGCGGTCAGGACTTTGGCGGTTTCGGCGGTTTTGAAGATATTTTCAGTAGCTTCTTTGGCGGCGGCGGTCGCAGGAGAGATCCTAATGCACCGCGTCAAGGGGCGGACCTACAGTATACGATGACGCTTTCTTTTGAAGAGGCTGCATTCGGAAAAGAAACTGAGATTGAAATTCCGCGTGAAGAGAATTGTGATACATGTAAAGGATCCGGTGCCAAACCTGGTACAAAAGTGGAAAACTGTTCACATTGTCATGGAACCGGTCAATTGAATGTTGAACAAAACACAGCGTTCGGAAGGATTGTGAACCGGAGAGCATGTCACCATTGTCAAGGTACAGGAAAAATCATTCCTAATAAATGTTCAACATGCGGCGGCGACGGAAAAGTCCAAAAACGTAAAAAGATCCAAGTCAAGGTGCCAGCAGGAATTGATGATGGCCAGCAGTTGCGTGTAACCGGCCAAGGAGAGCCAGGAATAAATGGCGGTCCGGCGGGAGACCTGTATGTAGTCTTCCATGTACGCAGCCATGAATTCTTTGAGCGGGATGGCGATGATATTTATTGTGAAATGCCGGTTACGTTTGCCCAGGCAGCATTGGGTGATGAAATAGAAGTTCCGACACTGCATGGAAAAGTGAAGCTGAAGATTCCAGCAGGTACACAAACAAGCACTCGTTTCCGTTTAAAAGGCAAAGGTGTTCCGAATGTAAGAGGGTATGGCCAAGGAGATCAGCATGTGGTCGTATTAGTGGTCACCCCTAAGAAATTAACGGAAAAACAAAAGGACTTGCTTCGTGAGTTCAGTGATATCAGCGGACAAGGCGTAGATGAACAAGATGATGGCTTTTTCTCAAAAGTAAAGCGTGCTTTTAAAGATAGGTGAATAAAAGTAAAAGAACAAATTGGGAGTTGGTAGATTATGAAGTGGTCTGAATTTGCAATCCAAACAACGAATGAAGCGGTTGAACCTGTTTCGAATATTCTTCATGAGGCAGGTGCGAGCGGTGTTGTCATTGAGGATCCTCTAGAATTAGTCAAGGAACGTGAAAATGTTTTTGGCGAAATCTACCACTTAAACCCAGATGATTATCCGGATGAAGGTGTAGTCATTAAGGCTTATCTGCCCGTTAACAGCTTTCTTAACGATACCGTTGATGCTATTAAGGAATCAATCAATAATCTCCTTCTTTTTGATATAGACCTTGGGAAAAATGTTGTTTCAATTAGTGAAGTGAATGAGGAAGAGTGGGCGACGGCTTGGAAAAAATATTATAACCCCGTCAAGATATCCGAACGTTTTACCATCGTGCCAACATGGGAAGACTACACTCCAGTTAGCAGTGACGAATTGATCATTGAACTTGATCCAGGCATGGCTTTCGGAACGGGTACACACCCGACGACGGTCATGTGCATCCAAGCGCTGGAGCGTACAGTACAGCCTGGGGATTTAGTCGTTGATGTAGGAACGGGTTCTGGTGTTCTAAGCATTGCAGCTGCATTATTGGACGCAAAACGAATCCAGTCCCTTGATTTGGATGAAGTGGCAGTACAGTCAGCCATACAAAACGTGGAAATAAATAACGTGCAGGATAAAGTGTCCGTTTCACAAGGCAATTTGCTGGACGGTGTGAATGAACAAGCGGATATCGTCGTGGCTAATATTCTTGCCGAGGTGATCATGCGTTTTACGGATGATGTAGCGAAAGTCGTTAAACCTGGCGGACATTTCATCGCTTCCGGAATCATTCAAACTAAGAAACAAGATGTGAAGGATGCGATTATTGCATCTGGTTTCACCATTGAGGAAACGATCTTGATGGAAGATTGGGTGGCAATAATCGCGAAAAGAAATGATTAATTGAAAAAGTTACTCTGATTATCGGGTATTTTGATAGTCAGAGTACCTTTTTTTAGCTTGAATCTTTGCATGGCTTGCATTCTGGATTCCTGACTGTTAGCCTGTGAGTTTTTTAGACTAGACGAAGTGGGTGGCAGTGTGCAACGGTATTTTCTTAACGATGTAGACATCAAAGGAAACACGGTGACGATATCAGGCGATGATTTTCACCATATCGCCAGGGTGATGAGGATGGGACCAGGGGAGCGGATCATTACGGTAAAAAGTAATGGTATGACAGCTGTCGCGGAAATTTCGGAAATTACTGATGATGCTGTTATAGGGACCGTTTCCGAATGGAAGAATGAAGAAAAGGAACTTCCTGTAAGGGTTGTGATAGCGAGCGGTCTGCCTAAAGGGGATAAGTTGGAATATATCGTTCAAAAGGGTACTGAACTTGGTGCCGTTGAATTTATCCCTTTTATTGCTGCTCGTTCGGTGGTAAAATGGGACCACAAAAAGGTAGGTAAGAAATTGGAGAGGCTCCAGAAGATTTCAAAAGAGGCGGCTGAGCAATCTCACCGCACGGTTATCCCTGCCATCAAGGAACCGATGACGGCAGATCAGCTAGCTGGTTATGCTTCCGGTTTCGATCATAAATTAATCGCTTTTGAAGAAGTGGCAAAACAGGGGGAAACTTCTGTACTCGCTTCTGTCTTGAAAGATATCACCGCTGGGCAATCCATCTTATTCGTTTTTGGGCCTGAAGGTGGTTTAGCAGATAAGGAAATTGAAAAACTGACTGATGCCGGTTTTATGGCTTGCGGTCTTGGACCAAGAATATTAAGAACTGAAACAGCACCTTTATATGCACTTTCCGCTGTTTCTTATCATGTAGAACTTTTGAGGTGATGAAAAATGGCAACGGTCGCTTTCCATACATTAGGCTGTAAAGTGAATCATTATGAAACAGAGGCCATATGGCAATTATTCCAAACTGGAGGATATGATCGTGTTGAGTTTGAAAATACATCCGATGTATATGTCATCAACACATGCACGGTGACAAACACTGGCGATAAGAAGAGCCGTCAGGTCATCCGTCGTGCCATTCGTAAAAATCCGAATGCCGTCATAGCGGTAACGGGATGTTACGCACAGACTTCACCGGCAGAAATCATGGCCATACCAGGTGTGGATATTGTTGTAGGAACACAGGACAGGGTTAAACTTCTTGATTACATCGAGCAATTCAAGGTTGAGCGTGAGCCAATCAATGCCGTAGGGAATATCATGAAAAACCGTGTCTACGAAGAGTTGGATGTACCAGCTTTTACAGACCGTACACGAGCTTCACTTAAGATTCAGGAAGGTTGCAATAATTTCTGCACTTTCTGCATCATCCCTTGGGCCCGTGGCTTGATGCGTTCCCGCGATCCAAAGGAAGTCGTTAACCAAGCTGAACAGCTTGTCGAGGCAGGCTATAAAGAGCTAGTCCTCACCGGAATTCATACTGGCGGCTACGGAGACGATTTGAAAGACTATAATTTGGCGATGCTGCTGCGTGACTTGGAAAAAGTCGATGGATTGAAGCGTATCCGTATTTCATCCATCGAAGCCAGCCAGATTACAGATGAGATCATTGAAGTGCTGACGAATTCGAAAAAAGTGGTACGTCATTTGCATATACCAATCCAATCGGGTTCCGATACAGTTCTAAAACGGATGAGACGTAAATATACGATGGATTTCTTCGGGGATCGGATCGAGAAGTTGAAAATTGCGCTTCCGGGTCTTGCTGTTACCTCTGATGTCATCGTAGGTTTCCCAGGTGAAACAGAAGAAGAATTCATGGAGACATTTAACTTTATAGAAAAATATAAATTCTCCGAACTTCATGTTTTCCCTTATTCAAAACGGACAGGGACTCCGGCTGCCCGTATGGAAGATCAAGTCGATGAAGATGTCAAGAATGAGCGCGTACATCGCCTTATCACGTTGTCGGATCAGCTGGCAAAAGAGTATGCCTCCCGATTCGAGGGGGAAGTTCTTGAAGTCATTCCTGAAACGAAGTTGGAAAATGGCCTTTATGAGGGCTATTCCGATAATTACATGAAAGTCGTCTTCCCGGCTTCGGAAGAAATGGTCGGTGAAATCGTCAAAGTGAAGATTACAAAGTCTGGCTATCCATTTAGTGAAGGTCAGTTCGTGACGGTAGTGAAGGATTTTCCGTTGCAACAAGCATCCAATATTTAATCTAAGACAGCGGTAAATCGCTGTCTTTTTTTTATCCTCTTTTAGATGTGTTATCTTGGCACTTTCGGGTAAAGACTATATATATCGTCAAAGTGGATAAACTATGGTATTATGAGAGGTACGTACAACTAGGTATAGATTGTTTTTGAGGAGGATTTATTAATGTCACAAAATGTAGCAGGTTTAATTGACCACACGTTATTAAAAGCAGATGCAACCAAAGAGCAAATAAAGGTATTATGCGAAGAAGCTAGAGAGTATAACTTTGCTTCCGTATGCGTGAACCCAACTTGGGTGAAATATGCAAGCGAACTTTTGGAAGGTTCAGAAGTGAAAGTTTGTACCGTTATCGGCTTCCCTCTAGGTGCAACCACACCGGAAACCAAAGCTTTTGAAACGAAAGACGCCATCTCCAATGGCGCTCACGAAGTCGATATGGTGATCAATATCGGCGCATTGAAGGACAAGGATGATGAGTTGGTAGAGCGGGATATTCGTGCTGTTGTAGCGGCATCCACTGGTAAGGCTCTGTCAAAAGTGATCATTGAAACTTCTTTATTGACTGATGAAGAAAAAGTCCGTGCATGTGAATTGGCCGTAAAAGCCGGATCGGATTTTGTGAAAACATCAACTGGTTTCTCGACCGGCGGAGCGACTGTAGAAGATATCACGCTTATGAGAAAAACAGTTGGCCCGGATATCGGTGTTAAAGCTTCAGGTGGAGTCCGCAACACGAGCGATGCCCAGAAAGTGATTGAAGCTGGTGCAACAAGAATTGGTGCGAGTGCAGGTGTTTCCATCGTAAAGGGCTTAACGGCTGATTCGGATTATTGATTTTGTAAGGGACCGTATAATAAGTCATTAAAATAAAACAGGCGGAGAAAAATGAATTATTTTTCTCCGCCTGTTTTTTATTACTTCCATAAAACGGATTATAAATCGAGTGCCCATGCCTTTGTGCAGTGCATTGCATTTGCGCTTGTTTCCTTGAAAAAGAAGAAACGTTTCAATTTTGGACTTTTACTTGTCATTTTTGGAACCTATAAATTCCGAAAAAAGTTTATTGTGGATTCAATGGATATTAGGGGTATCAAACAGGGAGTAAACAGACTTATATTAAATGAAGGGGGAGGAAAATGAAAAAACGGGATTTACTTTCTTTTATATATAATGGCAGTAATCGTTTTTCATCTACCTAGGTTTGTGGATTTAGATATTAGCTGCTGTTATATTGAGTGGTTTGAGCTTAATAAACCATAAAGTTAATTATAAAAAGATAAGCTGAAAACCTCCCGGTAATCATTAATCCTTTTATATCTGTTACAGCTACACATTATGTCCATCTTCCCCTGAAGCTGCCCATAAGAAAGTCTCTAATGAGTTTTGGACAGCTCTTTATTTCTTTAAGTGTTGCCGATGCACCAAAAGAATGAGGTTGGAGAATTGCCGTGAGCATGGCAAGACGGCCAAAGAAGTCAAGATATTGAAAATCACACTGGCATGGGCGAGCTGTGTCCCCTTGTTTTCGGTGAAAAACGCAGCGGCGCTTTCCAGAATGTCCACAAAAGGCAGGAATGCGGCAACCCCGATGACGTTTAGCCAAATATGTGCATAAGCTGTGAAGGCAGCTTGTCTGCCAGAACCGATGCTGGCCATGTATCCGGTGATGCAAGTGCCAATATTCGATCCGAGCATGATGATGATTGCGGAGGAGACGGATAACTCCCCGTTCATCAAAAAGCTCATGGCTATCCCGATGGTTGCCGAACTGGAGTGAATGAGTGCGGTCAATAATATCCCGGCTAATAGGGCATAACTCATATGGCCCTCTATGTAATGGATGAGCGTTTGTATCGAAGAATAGGCTGCGATCGGTGTCGAAAGCATTTTAAAACCGCTCATCGCCGCGAAGATGGCCGAGATTCCAATGAGGGACATCCCTATGCTTCTCGGTAATGCTTTTGGCATGAAGCAAAGAAAAGCGCCGCTTACGACACCGGGAATGATCCAACGATCCAAGGAAAAGGTCATGAACTCTGCTGTAAAGGTGGATCCGATATTCGTTCCAAGAATAATCCCGATTGTTTGCGGGAACGTTAAGCTTCCTGCGGAAACGAGGCCGACCGTCATGACCATGACCGCCGAGCTGCTCTGCAGGATCCCCGTAAAGATGGTTCCGGCCATGAAGCCTTTCCATGGCTTATCCGTTACCTTCGAGAGAAAATTTTTTAATGCAGCACCGGACATATTGAACAGTCCGATGCGTAAAACTGACATACCCGCCAAAAATATCGCGATGAATAATAAGAATAAAAATAGCTCATGCATGACTGTCACCTCTTAGTAAGCTTATGGCCCATTAACGGGAGACATGCTATAAATTGGATTTTCATGCAAGTTGAATGATTGTTTAGTGAAAAATTATGATAATAACATGATGATATTCAAAATAAGTTTGATTTTATTGGTTGACCTGCTAAAGATGATATATTATAATTGTTTAGTACATGTATAACATGTTGACAACTTGAGTTAGTGTGTTGTTTTCGGAGGGAGGGAAAGAGATGTCTAAAACCGTCGTTCGTAAAAACGAATCGCTTGAAGATGCTCTTCGTCGTTTCAAACGTACTGTATCTAAAGCAGGATCGCTTCAGGAAGCTAGGAAGCGTGAATTTTATGAAAAACCAAGCGTAAAACGTAAGAAAAAGTCTGAAGCTGCAAGAAAACGTAAATTCTAAGAGAGGGTGGAAAGATGAGTCTTCTCGAGCGTTTAAATAATGATATGAAACAAGCGATGAAGAACAAGGAAAAGGACAAACTATCTGTTATTCGGATGCTGAAGGCTTCCATTCAAAACGAAGCATTGAAGCAGAGGCAAGATTTAACAGATGATGAAGAATTGACAGTGCTCTCTCGCGAATTAAAACAACGCAAAGACTCCCTCCAGGAGTTTGAAAACGCAGGTCGTTCAGATCTCGTGGATAAAGTCCGCACCGAACTAGTATACGTAGAGGCATATATGCCTGAGCAACTTTCAGAAGAAGACATTTCTAATATCGTTAAACAAACGATTGAAGAAGTCAATGCAACATCCAAAGCAGATATGGGGCGAGTTATGGGAGCTTTAATGCCTAAAGTTAAAGGTAAAGCGGATGGTTCTCTAGTAAACAAATTAGTACAACAACATCTATCTTAAACTCTAAACTTAAAACTCGAAACCTAACCGCAGGCAATTTGCCTGTGGTTTTTGTGTATTTCATGAATTTTATGCGTATATTATTGAAACGATGCCCAAGATAATAGGGGCATTTTAAATTTTATTTGCTTTTTTTGAAACCTTTTTCATATACATACGTAATAACTAAAGAACAGAGTAAAGGGTTGCTTCATTTGCTCCTTATTCGAATTTAGTTGAGTGCTGAATTTACTGGTAGGTTTTCCTCCTGAATATTGGAGGCACTTACCGCGTTTAATGCGGGAAAGGGGGCGTTCCGTTGAAAATTTGGCGTTATTTATCTGTACTCTTATTTGGATTGCTGTTCACCATGTCTTCTTTTGGGGGATCGACGGTATCTGCAAACGAGAAGATCGTTTACCATGTACCAATAGAAGAAACGGTGGAAAAGGGACTCTCGGCATTTTTGGAACGCGCGCTTACCACTGCTGAAGCAGCTGATGCAGACCTTGTCGTTTTCGAGGTGAATACTCCTGGAGGTGCTGTGGATGCAGCAGGGGAAATTGCAAAGTTACTGTCCGATTCACCAATCAAGACAGTTGCCTACGTCAATAACAGGGCCTTATCTGCAGGGGCATACATTTCTCTAAGTGCAGATGAGATCTATATGGTTCCGAGTGCCACCATGGGATCTGCCGCTGTAATTGATTCTACAGGGAACGCTGCAGGTAAGAAAGCGCAATCTTATTGGTTAGCAGCCATGAAGACTGCTGCAGAACAAAATGGACGTGATCCCATTTACGCCCAGGCGATGGCGGATGTTGACATCGATCTACCCGAATATGGAGCGGAAAAAGGAAAGTTGCTGACATTTACAGCCGAGCAGGCCAAAAAGGCTGGATATAGTGAAGGCACCGTCTCTGGGAAAGCGGAGCTGTATAGTATACTTGGAGTTGAGGATGCTGATATTCGGTCAATCGAAGAAAGCTTTCCTGAGAAACTTGCCCGCTTTTTGACCAACCCGATCGTCGTACCCATTTTATTAACGATAGCGGGAATCGGGATTGTGATGGAATTGTTTTCACCCGGTTTTGGAATTCCGGGGGTCATTGGAATCACCAGTCTTGTTTTATTCTTCTATGGTCATCTTGTCGCCGGTATCACCGGATACGAATCGTTAGCGATGTTCATCATTGGGGTCATTCTCGTACTCATTGAATTTTTTATCCCAGGGGGGATTATCGGGCTGCTCGGATTTACAGCGATAGTGGGGAGTCTATTCCTCGCGACAGGAGATCCGGTCCATATGACGATATCCTTGCTAATTGCGGTCACCGTATCCATTTTGGTATTCATCCTACTTGTAAAGGTGTTTGGAAAACAGATGAAATTTTTCAGGAAAATGATATTAACCGATGCAACAAAAACGGAACAAGGGTATGTCAGCAATCCGAATCGTTTGGATTTATTAGGTGTTGAAGGGAAGGCCCTTACAGATTTGAGGCCTTCAGGAACTGCTTTGGTCAAAGAAGAAAGAGTGGATGTCGTGACCGAAGGAAGCTTTATTTCCAAAGGTTCATCAATCGTTATCGTGAAAGTAGAAGGATCAAGGGTAGTCGTCCGGGAAATACCGGATTCAAATTAAAATTAAAAGATACAGGAAGGATGAATCATTAAGTGATAACTTCAGGAACGATATTTATTGTACTGGCAGTGATTGCTGCTATCATCGTATTGGCAGTATTTTTCACATTCGTACCAGTAATGCTATGGATTTCCGCTTTAGCGGCAGGAGTCAAAATCAGCATATTTACATTAGTTGGAATGAGGCTTCGCCGTGTTATACCAAGCAGGGTTGTCAATCCACTTATCAAGGCCCATAAGGCTGGAATCAATGTTTCGACGAATCAATTGGAGAGCCATTACCTTGCAGGCGGTAATGTCGATCGAGTGGTGAATGCATTAATTGCTGCAGAGCGAGCCAATATCACGTTACCTTTCGAACGGGGTGCAGCTATTGACCTTGCCGGCCGTGATGTATTGGAAGCCGTTCAAATGAGTGTTAACCCGAAAGTGATTGAAACCCCGTTCATCTCTGGTGTGGCGATGAATGGTATTGAAGTGAAAGCGAAGGCAAGGATTACGGTGCGAGCCAATATTGAACGCTTGGTCGGTGGTGCCGGTGAAGAGACGATCATTGCCCGTGTAGGCGAAGGGATCGTATCGACGATCGGTGCTTCGAAAATGCATACGGATGTACTGGAACACCCCGATTTGATTTCACGAACGGTTTTATCAAAAGGGTTGGATTCAGGAACGGCATTCGAAATACTTTCCATTGATATCGCTGAAGTGGATATCGGTAAAAATATCGGGGCCATATTACAGACTGACCAAGCCGAAGCTGATAAAAAGATAGCCCAGGCAAAGGCCGAGGAACGCCGTGCGATGGCTGTTGCACTTGAACAGGAAATGGTTGCCCGTGTTCAGGAAATGAGAGCGAAGGTTGTTCAATCCGAAGCCGAAGTTCCGTTGGCCATGGCTGATGCACTGAAAAGCGGAAACCTTGGAGTGATGGATTATATGAATATCCAAAATATCACGGCTGACACTGATATGCGCGATTCCATCAGTAAAATATCCGAAAATCCAAAAGATAACAACAATAACCATAATAATAATTAGGTCAGGGAAGGAAGGTCTTTAAATGGGAGGTTTTATTGATTTCTTTCTCGAGAACCCATTCCTTATCATTGTCTTGATCGGTGTTTTAACGTCCATGTTAGGAAAGAAAAAGCAGACTCAAGATCCTGGCACGCCTCCGAAAAAGAAATGGCAGGAGGTCATGCGGGAGCTTCAAGGTGAAATGCCGCAAGGAAATCAGCAGCAAAAGCATGCACCTCCTCCCGTAAGGAAAGTCGAACAGCAGGCAGCACAGGCTGTTGAAGTGATCGATGAGACGAAGAACGAAGCGAACAAAAGGATTACCGAGCTTAGACGGCTTCAGCAGAAGTACGATCAAGAGCGTTTATATCAAAAAGCGAAAGCAGATCAACTTACATCAACGATTTCTGATAAAAACAGTCCGGTCTATCGCAAAGGACCGTCTTTTGGCAAAAAACAGCTGATTGATGGCATCATCATGTCAGAAGTGCTGGGACCGCCAAGGGCGAAGAGAAGTCTTCATAGATCCAGAAGGTGATTCAGAGACTGGGCTTTTTTAAGCCCGTCATTAAAAGCCTGAAAAAATAGACTTTTATTCCCTTATAATTTTGTGCTAGAACCCTCTTTCATTTCATACATTGAGATGAAAGGGGGTTCTTTTTTATGGCACGCAATTGGGGAAAAAAAGTGAAACAGCTTATGACCAAAACAATGGACCTTCCGCAAGATGTCATGATGGACCTGCCGCGAATTACAATGATCGGACAATTACATATTTATATTGAAAACCATCGTGGCTTATTGGCTTTTACAGACAGCGAAGTGCGATTGATGCTGAAAAATGGGCAGTTGCTGATAAAGGGAAATGCCTTTGTCATAAAGACGATTTTGCCGGAAGAAATCATGCTCGAAGGCAAAATTGATAAGGTTTATTTTATCAATGAATGATCTCGGGAGGTCTCCATGAAAAACCAATGGACAAACTATTATACAGGCTATGTAAAGGTGAAGGCTTATGGCAAAGGTGCAGAACGGCTGATCAATATGCTGACGAGAAGGGGGCTTCATATCTGGGAAGTGAAGCGTGTCGGAAGTGAATCCCTGATTTTCCATATGGATATCAGGGATATCCCAAAACTCCGTCAGGTCATGCGTAAGAGCGATTGTAAAGTAAAGTTCATGCAGGGAAAGGGTTTCCCTTTCCTATTGAAGAGAGTCATGAAAAACAGCGGGTTTTTAGCGGGGATGATCGCTTTCCTGCTATGCATATTCGTACTTTCCAATATGGTATGGGGCATCGAGGTTCAAGATGCCAAACCGGCAACCGAGCATGCCATCCGGAAAGAATTGGACAAGATGGGCGTGAAGATCGGTAAAGTGCAATTCTTTGTTGATGATGTGGATACGATTCAGCGTAAGCTGTCGGACCGGATCGGTGCATTGACATGGGTAGGGGTAGAGCTGAAGGGAACGACATACCATTTTCGGGTTGTAGAAAAACGGCAGCCTAAAGAGGTCGAGAAAACATCTCCGCAGAATTTGGTAGCTTCTAAAAAAGCGATCATCACTGATATGTTCGTTGAAAAAGGACAATCTATTGTTAATGTGAATGATTATGTAGGAAAGGGACAGCTTCTTGTTTCAGGATGGATTGGAAAAGAGGATAAACAGGAAATTGTATCCGCACAAGGAGTAATAAAAGGGAAAACGTGGTATAAAGCGAAAGTGGAAGTACCGTTAAAAACCAAGTTTTCTGTTTTTAACGGAGATGAAAAAAGCAGGCACTTTTTAAAAATGGGGGGCTTTTCCCTTCCGGTATGGGGTTTCAAGGATCCGGGATATGAAAAACAGGAAAAAGAAACGACAATGAGGCCGTTTCACTTTCTTCAATGGGAACTGCCCATTTCCTATAAACAAGTGACCTTTAGGAGCAAGGAAGATATTGTACGAAGTTATACAGAGAAAGAAGCCGTGGAGGAAGGCAGGAAAATGGCTAAAGCTGAATTGAAAAAGCATTTGGAAGAGGAAGATGAAATCGTCGAAGAAAAAATTTTGCACGAAAGCATGGAGAATGGTAAAGTAAAATTATCTATACATTACCAAGTTATTGAAGATATAGCGATTGGACAGCCAATCATTCAAGGAGACTAACGAATGGCAGATGATGTGAAAGTAATTAAGCTAGAAATAGAATCACCTAATGAAGCGATCGCTTTATTGGGCAATGGAGATTCAAATGTAAAAGTGCTCGAAGAGGAGCTAGGCATTTCCGTCATAACCCGAGGTGAAGCGGTGAGTGTTGCCGGGGATATCGAGCGGGTAACGATGGGGGAGGAAATCCTCAAGGTATTATTGACAGTGGTCAGAAAAGGAATTGCAATCAGTTCCAGAGATGTGCTTTATGCAATTGAATTGGCAAGAAAAGGCACATTGGAGTATTTCGGCGAATTATATGATGAGGAAATCGCAAAAACGGCTAAGGGGAAATCCATTAAAGTCAAAACAATCGGGCAGAGATATTATATCCAGGCAATAAAGAAACAAGACCTTGTATTTGGAATTGGGCCTGCCGGAACCGGGAAGACCTATCTAGCTGTAGTGATGGCCATCAATGCATTGAAAAATGGACATGTTAAACGGATCATCCTGACACGGCCTGCCGTCGAAGCCGGGGAAAGTCTTGGTTTTCTGCCTGGTGATCTGAAGGAAAAGGTAGATCCTTATCTACGTCCGCTGTATGACGCTCTCCATGACCTTCTAGGGATGGAACAGACGCAGAGGATGATAGAGCGCGGAACGATCGAAATAGCTCCTCTGGCTTATATGAGGGGCCGTACGCTTGAAGATGCCTTTGTCATATTGGATGAAGCCCAGAATACGACGGAAGCCCAAATGAAGATGTTCTTGACCAGGCTTGGTTTCGGATCGAAAATGGTCATTACGGGAGATCGGACCCAAATTGACCTTCCAAAAGGCATGAAGTCAGGTCTTGTCAGGGTAGAAGAGATCTTGAAGAATGTTAAAGGCCTTTCCTTTGTTTATTTTGAACAAAGTGATGTTGTAAGACATCCGCTTGTCGCCAAAATCATTACTGCTTACGAGCAGGCGAAGTCATAAGAAGAAATCCGCCATTTCAATCGGCGGATTTTTCTTGATGTGTCTAAATTACAAACTTTATGGTAAAAAAGTGGATATGGAATGAAGGAAGCTTTACATTTATCAATACGAAGGTGAAAATTCACATAAAAACTGTTATGATTTTACATATCTAGAATAATAAACATCATTTTTATTAGGAGGACCTTCCTTGAATCGTATCCAGAAATTTTTCACTCAAATAAAAGGGCTGTTGGTCCATCGCTTTTTTCAAGTGCTATTGTTCATCATTCTTGGTTTGTTTGCTTATGTGTTAATGTTCTCCAATGTTAAGCCGGAAAGGGTCCAGGTAGAGCTGTTTAAGCCTGCTGAACAAACGATCCGTTCAACCAAGACTGTGGAAGATACCTATAAGACGGAACAGGAAAAAGAAGAGATTTCAAAACAGGTGGCGGATGTTTATTCTCTAAAAAAAGAATATGCAAAAAATAAAGTCGATCTGATTTCATCCATTTTCGATTCAGCGATAGAGGTGAATAAAGAAACGCAACCCGATGAAGATCATAAAGAAGATGAGGAAAAAGAGGATAAAAAAGAGACAATAAAGACGGATGCTCAAAAAGTTTCCATATTAAAAGAAAAATTGACCGATGAAGTGAATAAAAATATCGAGGAATCCGTTTTCCTTGCATTAGTGCAGGCTGATGAAGATGAGTTGAAAATAGCGAAGGATTCAACCATTACAGCCGTGAATAATGTGATGAGCTCCCGAATCGCAGCAAGTGACGTCGAAAATGCCAAGAAAAAGGTTGTAGAGGAATTGGGCTATATGAGCATCAGCGGCGATATGAAAAAAGCCTCCACTTCCCTTGCGCGTACGGCAATCATTCAGAATGTATTTTTCGATAAGGACAAAACCGAGGAACAGCGCAGGAAAGCGGTTGAAAGCGTAGAGCCGATCAGGATCCTTCAAGGTCAGATCATCGTTGAAGAAAATCAATTAGTGGACAGGGATGTTTATAGGCAGCTTGAATTGGCGGGCTTCTTAAATACGGAGTCTACCATTTACCCGTATATCGGCCTGCTGTTATTCATAGTC
Organism: Peribacillus sp. NPDC055009; assembly: GCF_053608705.1. Taxonomy (NCBI): domain Bacteria; kingdom Bacillati; phylum Bacillota; class Bacilli; order Caryophanales; family Bacillaceae; genus Peribacillus; species Peribacillus sp. NPDC055009. Next base: position 107,148 of record NZ_JBSGVZ010000004.1, read on the forward strand.
CTGACTTTTGCCGCTTTTTATTACTTTTTCTACTATTCCATTTCCAAAAAGGATAACAAGTACAATCAGTTATTGATCTTCAGTCTTGTCTTCATCCTTTCAATGGCTACCATGAAAACAGTCAGCATTCTCGCAGACCTGAAAAACTCGAACTTGGAATACATTTTCCCGGGTGCCATGGCGGCGATGCTCATCAAGATATTATTGAATGATAGGTTAGCGGTAGCGATGATCATATTGTTAGGTTCGTATGGTACGATTATATTCAATGGTGATACACCTGGAAATCTGGATTTCTCGATGGGGCTTTATATCATTTTCGGGGGATTGACGGCAATCATCATTTTATCCAGGCCAAATTTCAAATCAAAGGTGCTGGTAGCAGGGCTGCTATTGGCTCTAATCAATATGGCATTTGTTTTTTCGCTCATCTTCATTATGGACAGCCAATATACTAGAATGGAGTACTTGTATTATGCTGCTGCTGCGATGGGTTCTGGAGTGGGTGCAGCCGTTTTGACAATGGGTCTGTTGCCGTTTTTCGAGGCTGGTTTCGGGATTTTATCATCGATTAAGCTTATCGAGCTAGCGAATCCCAATCATCCATTACTTCGAAGGATCTTGATAGAGGCTCCCGGGACATATCATCATAGCGTGATGGTCGCCAATTTGGCGGAATCGGCTTGTGAAGCCATCGGGTCGAATGGATTGCTGGCAAGGGTCGGCAGTTATTATCATGATATCGGTAAAACGAAGCGGCCGCATTTCTTCATCGAAAATCAGATGAATGAAGAGAACCCGCATGATCGGCTGCAGCCGGAAACGAGCAGGGATATCATCATTGCCCATGCCGTAGACGGCGGGGAGATGCTTCGCAGTCACAAATTCCCGAAAGAGATTGTGGATATTGCAGAGCAGCATCATGGGACCACTTTATTGAAATTTTTCTACCATAAGGCAAAAAAACAGGATGAGTCCACACTCGAAGCGGACTACCGGTATCCCGGACCGAGGGCGGTAATGAAGGAAGTAGCCGTCATCGGCATAGCCGATAGTGTGGAAGCTGCAGTGAGATCGATGAAGCACCCAACGCCGGAGAAGATTGAAGAACTGGTAAGTTTCATCATTCAGGACAGGATTTCTGATGGTCAATTTGATGAATGTGACATTACTATGAGAGAATTGAGTATCGTGAAGCATTCCTTATGTGAATCGCTTAATGGTATCTTCCACTCCAGGATTGAATATCCGGAGTCGGATAAATTAGGACAGAAGGTGAAAGAATGATTTTAGCTATCGATTTAATGGATGAAACGAACGAAGTAACGGAGGAAGCTCAGCATCTTGTTGAAAGCATTCTGCAATTTGCGGCAAGAAAAGAAAACATTGAAAAAGACACCGAGCTGTCTGTTACATTTGTTGACAATGATAGGATTCGGGAAATCAATAAAGAATATCGTAATAAAGATTCAGCTACAGATGTCATTTCTTTTGCACTTGAAGAAATGGGAGAAGATGAAGTGGAAATTGTCGGGGCCGAAATGCCCCGCATGTTAGGGGATATCATCATTTCCATTGAACGCACGAAGGAACAGGCTGAAGAATATGGTCATTCATTTGACCGGGAACTTGGATTTTTAGCTCTGCATGGTTTTCTTCACTTATTAGGATTTGACCATATGAATGAAGAAGATGAAAAAGTGATGTTCACAAAACAAAAGGAGATCTTGGAAGAATATGGACTTTCAAGAGAAGGGTAAAAAAAGGTATCCTTTACTAAAAAGTTTCTCTTTTGCCTGTCAGGGAATTTTGGAGGCTGTTCGGACTGAACGCAATATCAAGATTCATTTCGTGTTAACGGTCATCGTCGTATTCTTTGGTTGGTACTTCTCATTGAATGGGATGGAGTGGCTTTTCATTTTAGCGGCCATAGCCGGCACGATTACCTTGGAGCTCGTTAATTCAGCGATTGAAAGGGTAGTGGACCTGGTAACGGATCAAATCCATCCGCTTGCCAAGCAGGCAAAAGATATTGCAGCCGGAGCTGTATTCATATATGCTATATTTTCTATAATAGTTGGATTGATTATATTTTTGCCCAAGTTTGGCCTGTAGGTTGCCGAAATGGTACTCAATTTGAAAGGAAGATGTGAATTGAATACAAAGGAATTGATTGAGGAAGCTAAAAAAGCAAGGGATAAAGCTTATGTGCCTTACTCCAAATTTAAGGTGGGGGCAGCCCTTTTAACCGCTGATGGAAAGGTCTATCATGGTTGTAATATAGAAAATGCAGCATACAGCATGTGTAATTGCGCCGAGAGGACAGCTTTATTCAGTGCTTATGCCCATGACGATAAAAAATTCGTTAAACTTGCAGTCGTGGCAGATACCGACGGTCCCGTTGCTCCATGCGGGGCATGCAGGCAGGTTATTTCAGAACTGTGCGAAAAGGATATGCCGGTTGTTTTGACCAACTTAAATGGGGATATAAAAGAATTAACAGTACAGGAATTGCTTCCAGGAGCTTTTTCACCGGAGGATTTGAATGGATAAATTATTTAATGATACACAAGTAAAAGATTACAAATCAGGTTTCATTTCGATTATTGGACGACCTAATGTTGGGAAGAGTACATTTCTGAATCGGGTCATCGGCCAAAAGATCGCCATTATGAGCGATAAACCGCAAACTACAAGAAATAAGGTCCAAGGTGTACTTACGCAAAACGATTCACAAATGATTTTCATCGATACACCCGGCATTCATAAACCAAAGCATAAGCTTGGTGATTTCATGATGAAAGTGGCCACGAATACATTGAAGGAAGTCGATTTGATTCTCTTCATGATCAATGCGACTGAAGGATACGGACGCGGTGACGAGTTTATCATTGAAAAACTTCAATCCGTAAAAACGCCTGTTTTCCTGGTTGTAAACAAAATCGATGCGATGCATCCGGATGATTTACTTCCGATCATTGAAAAATACCAACAGCTTTACCCTTTTGCGGCAGTCGTTCCGATTTCTGCGCTTGAAGGAAATAACGTTGATACACTGCTTGAGCAAATCAAGGAACATCTGCCTGAAGGTCCCCAGTTTTATCCTGCTGACCAAGTGACCGACCACCCGGAACGTTTTATCATTTCCGAATTGGTCCGCGAGAAGGTTCTGCACCTTACACGGGAAGAAATTCCGCATTCGGTGGCTGTTGTCATCGATTCGATTAAAAAAATGGATAACAGCGACACCATTAATGTCATGGCGACGATCGTTGTCGAACGTGATTCACAAAAAGGCATTGTCATCGGAAAGCAAGGGAAAATGCTTAAAGAAGTCGGTAGCCGTGCCAGAGTGGATATCGAAAACTTATTGGGCTCAAAGGTTTTCCTGGAACTGTGGGTGAAGGTGCAGAAAGATTGGCGTAATAAAGCAAGCCAACTTCGTGATTATGGCTTCAATGAGAGCGAGTATTAATTAACAAAATTTACGCGTCATGAAAGTTCGGAAAACGGTCAAGCTAATCATATGGTCGGATATTCATATTGCTAGTTAAAAATGAAAGGTGGGCTTTATATGTTGGATTTTACCTGGGAATTATTCTCTGAAACAGGTAATGTGGACACCTATTTGCTGTTTAAGGAGATAGAAGTCGAAAGACAGGAAAGACACTTGGTATTGAATGATGAGCTAGCAGAAATTGATTTTCCCGTTTCATAGGTTAGCCTTGGCGAGCATGGGTGGTGTCTTGGTATGCTCCAAAAATGTGAGGGCATTGTCATAAGGCGAACTGCATATGGAGAAAATAACAAAATCATTACTATATATACCCGTGAGCTAGGAAAAATCGGCGTTATGGCTAGAGGGGCCAGTAAACCTAACAGCAGGCTTTCTGCAGTCACACAGCTTTTTTGCTCCGGGTATTTTCTTGTAACTACATCAACCGGACTCGGAAGTCTTCAGCAAGGCGAAATGGTCGATTCACTCCGTTTCATAAGGGAGGATCTTTTTGCCACTGCTTATGCTTCTTATATTGTTGAATTGCTTGATAAAAGTGTCGAGGATAAGAAACCGAATCCATATTTGTATGAGTTGCTTTCGCAAACCTTGCATTACATAAACGAAGAATATGACGCAGAGGTATTGAAATTCATTTTTGAAATGAAGATGCTGCCCGTCAATGGGATTAACCCAGTGCTGAATCAATGTGCTGTATGTGGTGAAACGGAAGGGGAATTCTCCTTCTCGCTTCGGGAAGCGGGCTTTATCTGTCACCGCTGCCTGGGGAAAGACCCTTATCATTATAAAATTTCAGCTGCAGCTGTAAAATTGCTGCGAATCTTTTATTATTTCGATTTATCAAGGCTCGGAAACATTTCCGTCAAGCCTGAAACGAAAAAAGAACTGCGAAAGATCATCGATGCTTATTATGAGGAATATTCAGGTCTGAACTTGAAATCAAAAAAGTTCCTGAATCAGATTGATACGATGAAAGATATGTTTTAGGATCTGACCTATTGACATTCCTTGTTAGTTTGTATAAAATTCTAAACATCAAAATAAGAAGATTGCGTTGATGGAAAAGAGTATCTGTCATTCTCCATAAAAAGCGAACCCGGGACGGTGGAAGCCGGGATATGGATTTACAGGGAAGGGCGTTTCCGGAGCATGTTGCTTTGAAAAGAGGCCGTTTTATAAACGGCAATTAGGGTGGAACCGCGGGTATACTCTCGTCCCTATGCATTTCGCATAGGGACGGGAGTTTTTTGTTTGCCCAAATGTGATGGGTTCCGACCTGATTTTAAAAAGAGCCGTTTTAAATAACCTGGAGGTGTACGATGAATATTCAAAATATGATTTTAACGTTACAAAAGCATTGGTCTGAACAAGGCTGCATATTGATGAATGCTTATGATGTCGAGAAAGGGGCAGGAACGATGAGCCCATACACGTTCCTGAGAGCCATTGGACCGGAGCCTTGGAGCGTTGCTTACGTGGAGCCATCACGCCGTCCTGCTGACGGTCGTTATGGTGAGAACCCTAACCGACTGTATCAGCACCATCAGTTCCAAGTGATCATGAAGCCGTCGCCTGACAATATCCAAGAATTATATTTGGATTCTTTACGCGCTTTAGGGATAAATCCGCTTGAGCATGATATTCGCTTTGTGGAGGACAACTGGGAAAACCCATCACTAGGGTGTGCCGGTCTCGGTTGGGAAGTGTGGCTTGATGGAATGGAAATAACGCAATTTACATATTTCCAACAAGTGGGCGGTCTTGAGTGCAAGCCGGTTTCCGTGGAAATTACATACGGGATCGAACGTCTCGCTTCATACATTCAAGATAAGGAAAACGTATTTGACCTGGAATGGACAGATGGATTCACAGTTCGGGATATATTTGGACAGCCGGAATACGAACATTCGAAATATACGTTCGAAACCTCCGACCTTGATATGCTGTTTCAGCTTTTCACGATGTATGAAAAGGAAGCGCATCGCCAAATGGAAGAAGGTCTTGTACATCCCGCATATGATTATGTTTTGAAATGTTCACATACATTTAACCTTTTGGATGCCAAAGGTGCCATCTCGGTGACGGAAAGAACGGGTTATATTGCCCGGTGCCGTAACCTAGCGCGCAAGGTTGCCAAGACCTTCTATGAAGAGCGGGAAAAATTAGGCTTCCCGATTCTGAAAGTGAAAGGGGAGAATACAAATGAGCAAGCGTGATTTGTTATTGGAGATTGGATTGGAAGAGCTGCCTGCCCGTTTTGTGACAGCATCAATGAAACAGTTGTCAGATAAGGTGCAGCAATGGCTAAAGGAAAAAGCGATTGAATTCGGAACGGTTGAAGCCTTTTCCACACCAAGACGTTTGGCCGTACTGGTGAAAGACGTGGAAGAGTCCCAAAAGGATATCGAAGAAGAAGCAAAAGGCCCGGCTAAGAAAATCGCTTTGGACAGCGAAGGCAACTGGTCTAAAGCGGCATTGGGATTCGTCAGGGGTCAAGGAATGACTTCAGAGGACATTTATTTTAAAGAACTCAAGGGTGTGGAATATGTCCATGTGAATAAATTCATAAAAGGACAGCAGACCGTTCAGCTTTTATCTGAGCTTGCTGAAATCATCAGCGGCATGACGTTTCCGAAAAATATGCGTTGGGCCAATCAGGAGCTCCGCTTCGTCCGTCCGATTAAATGGCTGATTGCCTTATTCGGCAATGACATTGTGCCATTCAGCATTGCTGATGTGGAAACGGGCCGTGAAACAAAAGGACACCGTTTCTTGGGCGATAGCGCTAGCATCGAACTGCCGGAACTGTACGAAGATACGCTAAAAGAACAATTTGTTATGGCGAATCCAGATAAACGCCGGCAAGTTATATTGGATCAGATTAAAGAGCTTGAGCAGGAGAAAGGCTGGATCATCCCAGTCGATGAAGATCTGCTTGAAGAAGTCAATAATTTGGTAGAGTATCCAACGGTGTTATTTGGAAATTTTGAAGAAGAATTCCTTGAGCTCCCAGCTGAGGTGCTTATCACATCGATGAAGGAACATCAACGTTATTTCCCTGTTAAAGATCAGGACGGGAAACTGCTTGCTCACTTTGTAACCGTGCGTAACGGCGATGACCGCCATTTGGATAAGGTTTCTAAAGGTAATGAAAAAGTATTGCGTGCCCGCCTATCTGATGCAGCATTCTTCTATAAAGAGGATCAGAAAAAAGAGATTTCGGATGCTTTGAAAAAGCTTGACAGCATCGTTTATCATGAAGAAATCGGTACATTAGCCGAGAAAACTGCCCGGGTAACTGCTCTGACGGGTGACCTTGCGGATGCTTTGAATTTAAAGGCGGAAAAAGAAATGGCGCTTCGGACAGCGGCAATTGCCAAGTTCGATTTGGTGAGTCAAATGGTTTATGAATTCCCTGAATTGCAAGGGTATATGGGTGAAAAATATGCGCTCTTAAAAGGTGAAGCCAAAGAAGTGGCCGCGGCTATCAATGAACATTATATGCCAAGACATGCGGATGACAATGTACCGCCTTCAGTCATTGGTGCGGTTGTGAGTTTAGCTGAAAAAATTGATACTTTGTCTTCATTCTTCGCTATTGGCGTCATTCCGACCGGTTCCCAGGATCCTTACGCATTAAGAAGGCAGGCGAGCGGTGTCGTCCAAATCCTAGCGGAGAAGAAATGGAATATTTCACTAGAGGAGCTTATTGTTTTAGGCCTTAAAGGACTGGAATCAAAAGGCATCTTAAATCGTGATCTTGAAGAAGTTAAAGCGGATATGTTCACATTCTTTAAAGCGCGTGTCAAACACCTGCTTCAAGAACAGCAAATCCGTTACGATTTGATTGATGCAGTTCTGTTCAATGAGATCGGTTATATCCACTCTATCGTGGAACGTGCACATGTCTTGGATGCTAAAAAGGACGAAGCAGGGTTTAAGGAAAGCCTGGAAGCATTAAGTCGGGTCATGAACATTGCCGTTAAATGTGACAATAAGGTGACAGTTGATCCTTCTGCCTTTGAAAATGATCAAGAAAATGCGTTATATGTAAAATATAAAAAAGTGGCAATCCGTTATATGGAATCTAGAGATGAGAATGAGCGGTTTGAACAGCTTGTTTCGCTTCAATCGGAAATAGAGTCGTATTTCGAGAATACAATGGTCATGGCAGATGATGAAGCAATCCGTAATAACCGTTTATCCTTAATGAAGGAAATCAGTGATTTGGTTGCTGGTTTTGCTGCCATGAATAAAATCATCCTTACATGATCGAAGGGATGTATGGAAATCGGAAACACTTTAAATAGGGTTTCCGATTTCTTAAAAAGATAATGGTCAATAAATAGGACAAAAATGCCCTTATTAAATAATTTAGTATATAATTATTAAATGAATAACTTTTGTTACTTTACTCTGCGAAAGCAGTGGGGTGGTGATTATAATCCAATTGAATAAGCGTCAGGAGCAAATTTTACAAATTGTAAAAGAAAACGGACCGATTACTGGAGAACATATTGCGGATAGATTGAACCTTACCAGGGCGACACTTCGTCCAGATCTAGCCATTTTAACGATGGCAGGTTTTCTTGATGCCAGGCCGCGAGTGGGGTATTTTTATACAGGCAGGTCAGGTACACAGCTTTTGACCGATAGCCTTAACCATCTTTATGTACGAGACTACCAATCGATACCCGTCGTTGTTGACGAGGGCATTTCCGTATATGATGCAATCGTCATGATGTTTTTGGAAGATGTCGGAACAATGTTCGTGGTCGATAAGCATGCATTGCTTGTTGGTGTCTTATCAAGGAAAGACTTGTTGCGTGCGAGTATTGGGAAACAAGAGCTTAACTCCATTCCAGTCAATATCATCATGACTAGGATGCCCAATATTACAATGTGTTCAAAAGAAGACCTTTTGATTGATGTGGCCAAGAAATTGATTGATAAACAAATCGACTCATTACCGGTCGTCAAGGACACAGAAAAAGGCTATGAAGTAATTGGAAGAATTACAAAAACCAATATTACGAAAGCATTCGTAGCTTTGGCTGATGAAGGCTATTAGGGGGCTTGCAAAAGGAATGACGGAGAATATGAACGGTTCTATTATATATGTTGTATCGGATTCGGTAGGGGAAACAGCGGAATTGGTTACAAAAGCCGCTGCAAGCCAGTTCTCGGGATCTGCATTTTCCATAAAGAGAATTCCGTATATTGAAGATGAACAAAACGTGGATGAAGTGATATCACTGGCTAAGTTGGATGGGGCAATCATTGCTTATACTCTTGTGAAGCCAGCTATTAGAGCGTATATGAAAGCACAGGTCGAGAAAGAAAACCTGTCTGCTTATGACATTTTAGGGCCGCTCATGGACATCCTTGAGGAAAGGGCGCCAAAAGGGCCGCTTAATGAACCTGGTCTTGTAAGAAAGCTGGATGATGACTATTTCAAGCGTGTGGAAGCCATTGAATTTGCAGTAAAATATGATGATGGACGTGACCCTCGGGGCATATTACGTGCTGATATCGTCCTTGTCGGTGTTTCACGCACTTCAAAAACGCCGTTATCACAGTATTTAGCCCACAAACGCTATAAGGTGGCTAACGTACCTTTAGTGCCTGAAGTGGAACCTCCAGAAGAGCTGTTCCTGGTACCTCCTGAAAAATGCATTGGTTTAAAGATCAGTCCGGAAAAGCTGAACCATATTCGTAAAGAACGATTAAAGTCGCTTGGGCTTAATGATCATGCGATTTATGCAAATGTGGAGCGTATAAAAGAAGAATTGACATACTTTGATACAATCATATCAAGGTTGAACTGTCCTATTATTGATGTAACCAATAAAGCTGTTGAAGAAACAGCCAATTTGATAATCAATATCCTTCAAAACAAAAACCGTTAATCCTTATAATTAAGGCAAATCAAAAGGTGAGCTAGGCACTTTATGTGTCAGCTCACCTTTTAATGCCAAGGTTCAATAGGGAATAAAAAGAATAAGTTCAAAATAATTACATAAAATTTCTCTTTGTTTCCAACTGTAAATCCTTTGATTTGCATGAAAACAAATTCGGAATTTAAATGTTGGCATCTTCTAATCAAATAGACTATAATAAAAAATTGTGAGAAAAAAGTAATCTTAAGGTTTAGACTTAATTAATAAGGAATAAACTAAAGGTTAATGAGATGTCAAGGTTTTTATCATAAAAATAATTCGACATGTTCCGTATAATTCAGGAGGGGCTGGTCTTTTTCAAGGCAAAAGATCCGCTTTCACTTAAATGAACAGGTATTCCTTGAAGAATTATGTGTGCTCTTTTAGAGGAAACCCTCTGGATCAATGCTGAAAATTCACCATATCTTCATAAAGTTTAGGGGAGAAAAAGGATTATGCAGAAAGATGTAGAATTAGAAGGTATGAATAATAAACCCACGATACACGTCGATGCCGATGCATGCCCGGTGAAAGACGAAATCCTTCATTGTGCAAGTTTGCACGATGTTGAAGTCTGTTTTGTTGCATCATATAAAAATATGATGAATAACCCTGAAGGTAAATGGGTATATGTCGATGCAGACAAAGAAGCGGCAGATCTTTATATAGTAAACTCAGTAAAAAAGGGTGATATTGTCGTTACTGCAGATATTGGTTTAGCTGGGACCCTGCTTCCTAAAAACGTTTATGTCCTTTCGCCAAGGGGAAAAGAATACACTGACGAGAATATTTTCATGCTCTTGGATATGCGCTATCAGTCGGCGAAACTCCGCAGGCAGGGTAAGCATACAAAAGGGCCGAAAGCATTCACGAAGGAAGATCGTGCATGTTTCACAAATAAACTTTTGAAAACATTGTCGAACTTTGCAGGGAATTAGAAAACAGTATCGAATTAAAAACTATCACCAATATTGCAAGGTGGAAAAATGATAAATGGCCGTATAGAAGATGAGAAAATTAATCAAATTCGCGAAGCTGTTGACATTGTTGATTTAATTGGGGAGTATGTCCAGTTAAAGAAGCAGGGGCGCAATTACTTTGGCCTATGTCCTTTTCATGGTGAAAACTCGCCCTCGTTTTCCGTTTCAACGGAAAAACAAATCTTTCACTGTTTTGGTTGCGGGGCAGGGGGAAATATCTTTACCTTCTTAATGGATATAGAAGGCTACAGCTTTGTGGAATCTGCAAAAGTTTTAGCCGAAAAAGGAAATGTTCCTTTGGATGTTGAAATCAATAAGGATTCCAAGCGTTCTAACATGCCGGCAGGCTCGCAGCAAATGGTCGAGGCACATGACCTGCTGAGGAAGTTTTATCATCATCTCCTCGTTAATACGAAAGAGGGGCAGGATGCTCTCGAATATTTACTTAAACGCGGGTTTACTGAAGAGACTATAGAAAAGTTCCAAATTGGCTACTCTTTGGATTCATGGGATTTCGTGTCCAAGTTTCTTTTAAAACGCGGTTTTCCAGCGGAATACATGGAGCAGGCAGGGCTTATTATTTACAGGGAAAAAGACGAGTCATATTTTGACCGTTTCAGAAATAGAGTCATGTTTCCAATTATGGATCATCAAGGAAATACGATTGCATTTTCAGGAAGAGCGATGGGGGACGATGAGCCCAAATATTTGAATAGTCCTGAAACGCCAATCTTTAATAAAAGTAAAACTTTATATAATTTCCATCATGCAAGACCACACATACGAAAGAAAGAACAAGCAGTCATTTTTGAAGGCTTTGCCGATTGCATTTCAGCTGTTGGCGCAGGTGTGGAGAATGCGGTCGCTACAATGGGTACTGCCCTGACGGACCAGCATATCCAGCTTTTAAAAAGAAATACTGACCAGATACTTATATGCTACGATTCGGACTCAGCGGGATTAAACGCTGCCAATCGTGCAGTTAATATGCTACAGGACCATGAGTTTTCCGTGAAAGTCGCTCTCATGCCTGATAACTTGGACCCCGATGACTACATAAAGGAATTCGGTGAAAAAAGCTTTGTTTCTGAAGTAATAGGGGCCAGTTTAACCTACATGGCATTCAAAATGCATTATTTGCGTCGAGGGAAAAATGTAAATAATGAAGGAGATCGAATTCAATATATCGAAGAAGTCCTTAAAGAAATTTCACGATTGCCCAATGCAGTGGAGAGGGATCATTATCTTCGGCAGCTATCCTCTGAATTTTCCCTATCATTGGATGCGCTGGAACAGCAGCAGCGTCAGGTGTTCTTTACGGAACGCAAGAAGGGGACACTGCCGCAGCCAGCAGCCCAAAAGCAAATGTCCCTGCAATATGAGCATAAGTTAAAGCCTGCTCACCATAATGCTGAAATGAAGTTGATCGCCCATATGCTAAAGAGCAGGGATATGACCTTCAAAATTCAGCAATTGCTTGGACAAACGGTTTTTCATGTAGATGAACATCAGGCAATCATCACCTATTTATATGCGTTCTATGAAGATGGACACGAACCGGATACAAGCTTTTTCCTTACTTATTTACCGGATCCAAACTTGAGAAGGATCGTTTCGGAAATAGAAATGATGTCAGTGAATGAGGAAGTTACCGATAAAGAACTGACCGATTGCATAAATCAAGTGTTGAAATATGAAAAATTGTTAAAGATAAAAGAAAAACAAGTTGAAGAAAAAGATGCAGTTAGGCGAAGTGATTATGTCACTGCTGCAAAAATTGCCATGGAAATCATTAAATTGCGTAAAATGTTGTAGTCGTTTAGGTGTAAGTCCTGGAAGGAGGGGAACTAATGGCTGAAAAACCAGCACGTTCCAAACAAGTTGATAATGAATTTAGCCTTGAACAGGTGAAAGAAAAATTACTAGAGCTAGGTAAAAAACGAGGCTCTTTGACTTTAGAAAAAATCGCTGAAATGATTGGCGGTTTTGAATTGGATTCCGATCAAATGGATGAGTTCTATGAGGTGTTAGCAGAAAACGGCGTCGAAATACTCACTGATGGTGAGGAGGACGAGGATGAAGATGATCCGGATGAGAAGAAGCTTGCAAAAGAAGAAGAGTTTGACTTAAATGATTTAAGTGTTCCTCCTGGCGTTAAAATCAATGACCCAGTACGCATGTACTTAAAGGAAATTGGTCGGGTAGACCTTTTATCGGCAGAAGAGGAAATCTCTCTGGCGACGAGAATCGAAGATGGGGATGAAGAAGCGAAACGCCGTTTGGCAGAAGCTAACCTTCGTCTTGTTGTCAGTATCGCCAAGCGCTATGTCGGACGCGGAATGCTTTTCCTTGATTTGATTCAGGAAGGTAATATGGGACTTATCAAAGCAGTCGAGAAATTTGATTACCGCAAGGGATTCAAATTCAGTACGTATGCAACATGGTGGATTCGCCAAGCGATAACCCGTGCGATTGCCGACCAAGCAAGGACGATCCGGATACCGGTGCATATGGTGGAAACCATCAATAAATTGATCCGTGTCCAAAGACAGCTTCTTCAGGATTTAGGACGTGAACCTTCTCCGGAAGAAATTGCGGAGGATATGGACTTAACACCTGAAAAAGTTCGTGAAATCTTGAAAATAGCTCAGGAACCGGTTTCATTGGAAACGCCAATAGGAGAAGAAGACGATTCACATTTAGGTGATTTCATTGAAGATCAGGATGCAACTTCTCCATCGGAGCATGCAGCATATGAACTATTGAAAGAACAGCTTGAAGATGTATTGGATACTCTTACTGACCGTGAAGAGAACGTCTTGAGACTCCGCTTTGGACTTGATGATGGCCGCACCCGCACTCTTGAAGAGGTAGGGAAAGTATTTGGGGTCACCCGCGAGCGTATCCGTCAAATCGAAGCGAAGGCGCTTCGTAAACTGAGACATCCAAGCCGCAGCAAACGCTTGAAAGATTTCCTGGAATAGAATATATGCCCTTCACAGAGCCCTCTTTGAATGCCCAGCGTTCGGGAGCGGCTCTTTTTTTTAGTTCCGATGTAAAAATATCCTATAAAAACAATAATTACCAATACACTGTAAAAAAATTTGAAAGCTAAGTCATAAAAAGAAATGATCATCATGAGGATGTGAGATTCATGGATGAGATGAGAAAGAAAATCATCATTCAAGAAATAAACTCCTGGAAGGAAAGTCGTATGCTTCCGGAGCAATATTGTAATTATCTGCTTGCATTATACTGTCAAGGCGAACTGCCGCCACCCAATTCGGCTAAATCCGGGAGCGTAAAAAACGACATCTTTTCCGGGTTGTTGATTGGGGCCCTTTTTGCATTTATTGTATTTTTGAATTATTTTACTGAAATACCCATAAGAATGCAAATGCTTATGACAACAATTTCAATTCTTGTCTTTGGGCTGGGAGCCCGCCACTTTGCCGGCAGGAAAATCATTTTTCAAATGGCCTTGATGGGAATGGCGCTATCTTTGCTTTTATTAACAGTCAGTTTTGCCGAATTCATGGCACCTGGTCAAGTGAGTATCCTTTATATTTTCCTGTTCATTAATTGCGGACTTTGGATTTTAATGGGCAAAAAACTGAAGCTGCTCCATTTTTCCATAGGGGGAGGCCTGGGAGCAATGGTCACTCTTTACTTTTTTTTTAGGACATTCTAGCGGTTTTAATTAGTGATTTTAGGGTATTATGAAATATATGTAAGAAAAAGTAAAACTGTTTGGAAATATACATAAGTTTTTGACAATTTTAAGAAATTATATAATATCTTCTATTTTTGGGCTTTTACTTGAAACTCTTTTCAAGTAAAATAATATATAGCTGTTTGTATATAATATTAAATATGGTAAGTTTAGGTTCTACATAGGGGAGGAAATACTATGAATCGCAATCCAGTAATGCCTTTTATTATTATCATGGTTTTTGGTATTGGACTTATGTTTTTACTTTCGTTTAAAGGTTTGGGTGATGCCAAAGATCTTGCTAAGGAAAAAGAGGGCGGCGAAAAGACAGAAGAAACAGAAAGTGCCTCAGCATCACCTGAGGACATCTATAAGCAAAACTGTATCTCATGTCATGGTGACGCCTATCAAGGCGGCGTCGGGCCTGCCCTAAAAGGTGTTGGCGATCGTCTATCGGTGGACGAGGTCAAAGAAGTGATCACGAATGGACGAGGTGCAATGCCACCAGGTTTAGTCGAAGAACAGAACATTGACGCCATGGCCGAATATATTCATGGACTGAAATAATTCATGAAACTGACTCAAGAAATCGTTGGAAAGCGAACTTTTTGAGTCAGTTTTTCATTTATTCAGAAAAGGAAGATTCCAGATGGAAAGTTTCTTCTGCCCACTGATAGAAAGAGTCCTTTCTCCTTTCTGTAATTTTTCGATTGAACTTGGTATAATCGAATGGGAAACTAATTATAGTAAGAAATTATTTGAATTAAGAGAGTTGATAAATATGAATCATGAAAAACTATCGATGAGATTAGAACGTGTTGCCATACATATACCAAAAGGAAGCATCCTTGCAGATATAGGTTCCGATCATGCTTATTTGCCGTGCTATGCTGTGACTAACGGCTTGTGTGACAGTGCAATAGCCGGCGAAGTTGTAGAAGGGCCATATCAGTCAGCACGCAAGCAAGTTGCAATGACGGGGCTTGGGGACAAGATAGAGGTCCGTAAAGGAGACGGGCTTGAAGTATTGAAGCCTGATGAAGCGACTTGCATTACGATTGCAGGCATGGGAGGGACTTTAATATCAAGTATATTGGAAAGTGGAAAAGGGAAACTTGGCAGGGCAGAAAGGCTTATCCTTCAGCCAAATGTCGGTGCAGCGAATGTTCGCAGCTGGCTAATGGAAAACGGCTGGGAACTTATTGGAGAGGAAATCCTTGAAGAAGATGGGAAAATCTATGAAATCTTAATTGCCGAAAAAGGGGACCCGCTCCGCCCTTATCTGATAAACAAGCAAGCAGGCCTCACGTTCGGTCCATACTTAAGAGAGCAATTCAGTGACATTTTCATAAAAAAATGGCAGCTAGAGAAAAAACATTTGGAGAGAATTATCGAACAATTGGATGAAAGCGGAAGAAGCGGACTGGAAACGAAGCGCAATGAATTAAAATCCCAAATTTCCGTAATTGAGGAGGTGCTTAAAGGGTGAAGACAGTGAATGGTCACAAAATCATTGAAACGTTTGAACAATTCTCCCCAAAGCATTATGCGATGGAGGGAGATCCGATCGGGCTGCATGTCGGTCAGCTCAATAAGCCGGTTACTAAAGTGCTGATTGCCCTTGATGTGCTGGAAGAGGTTGTAGACGAAGCGATAGAACATGGCGCGGAATTGATCATCGCCCATCATCCGCTTATTTACCGACCATTGAAAAGGATCGATACAAACACTGCTGGAGGCCGCATCATCGAAAAGCTGATCAAACATGATATCGCTGTTTATGCTGCGCATACCAATTTGGATGTCGCTAGGGGCGGAGTAAATGATTTACTTGCCGAAGCGCTGCAATTGCAGGACACAGAAGTATTGATTCCAACTACCGAGACAACTCTAAAGAAATTGGTCGTATATGTTCCAAAGACCGATGCACAAAAGGTGAGGGAAGCCCTAGGTAAGGCAGGGGCCGGAGCGATCGGGAATTACAGCAATTGTTCGTTTTCCGGGGAAGGTACCGGACGCTTCTTGCCAGGTGATGGCAGTGAGCCGGTAATTGGCTCCCAAGGAAAGCTTGAAGAAGTAGCTGAAATGCGAGTCGAAACGATATTCCCGGAAAATATCGAAAAGAAAGTGCTATCTGCGATGATCAAAGCCCATCCATATGAGGAAGTTGCTCATGATATATATAAACTGGAGAATAAAGGGGAGTCTCTTGGCTTAGGGAAGATCGGTGTACTTCCTGAAGAAATGACACTTGAACAATTTTCCGAACATGTGAAGCGGACACTTGATGTTGAAAAGGTGCGTGTCGTTGGAGATTTGCAAAGCCTAATCAAAAAAGTGGCAGTGTTGGGCGGAGACGGCAATAAATACTTTACAACAGCGAAGTTCAAGGGAGCTGATGTATACGTTACGGGTGACATGTATTACCATACAGCGCATGACGCGATGATGCTTGGATTGAATATCGTGGATCCAGGCCACAATGTTGAAAAGGTGATGAAAAAAGGGGTGGCACGAATCCTTGAAAAAATGTGCCGCGAAAAGAGCTACGATGTGGAATTCATTCCATCCCGGCTGAATACAGACCCTTTCCAATTCATTTAAATAACACGAAAAAGGCAGCCATTAGTGGCTGCCTTTTTTTTGTGAAATCATTTCTTCACTTTAATTTTAGGTAAAATTTTATGCAATGGCGTTTTCTTTTCGGTATTCCAAGTCGATTCATCACTTGCTTCATATTGCTCTAGAAATGCGATAACTTCCTTCGTGATCGGAGTTGGTGTGGAAGCCCCTGAAGTGACGGCAACCGTTTCTGCATCTTTTAGCCATTCAAGATTCAGCTCGGAAATGTCAGCGATCCGATAAGCGCTCGTGCCGGCAATCTCTTGGGAAACTTGTGCAAGGCGGTTTGAATTATTACTCTTGGGGTCTCCGACTACGATTAAAACATCAGCTTCACCAGCTTGCTCGGCAACCGCTTCTTGGCGAACCTGTGTCGCTAAACAAATTTCCTTATGGACTTCTGCATGTGGAAACTTTTCCTTGACCTTATCCATGATATCCAATACATCCCATTGGCTCATCGTTGTTTGATTGGTAACAATGATCTTATCACTATTCAAAGTCAAGGCTTCCACATCTTCATCCTTTTGAACCAGGTGAACTACATCAGGAGCAACTCCGACAGCACCCTCTGGTTCCGGATGGCCTTTTTTGCCAATATAAATGATTTGATAGCCTTCCGCTTGTTTTTCCCGAATTAAGTCATGTGTTGCGGTAACATCGGGACATGTAGCATCAAGCGTAACAAGACCTTTTTTCTCGGCGATCTTCCTGATCTCAGGTGAAACGCCGTGAGCAGTAAAGATGACGGTTCCGCTGTCCACCTGTTCGATGATATCGTTGCGGTTGCTGCCGTCCAGCGTGATGATGCCTTCTTCTTCAAACGCATCCGTCACATGTTTGTTATGCACAATCATTCCTAAAATGTAAATGGGACGTGGCAAGGTTTTATCTAAAGCCGCATTACGGGCGATGACCATGGCATCGACAACGCCATAACAATAGCCGCGCGGGGAAATTTTAATCACTTTCATCTATGTGTCCTCCTTCAAGGCAAGAAACTCTCACTTTTTATACCTTTCTATTATATAAGACCATAGATGATATTACAAAACATCATATTTACATAAAATCAGTTATTGGTAAATTTTTTGCAGCCTTTAGATATAAAGCTTTGGACCGGATGACCTCTCCCTTTTGGTTTCGGTATGGACTTGGGCGATAGGGTTAGCTTCTTTAGCTTTTTCTTTTTTCTTCGAATCCGTTTGTACCACACTGTTTTTTTGTACCTCAACATTTGGCTCGCTTTCAACGGAAACTCCCTGATCCTCGTTATCACCGGCTGATGAAATGCTCCGGAAAACTTTCCACATGGAAGGCAGGTTTTTAATCACTGGTCCGTATTGTTCCACCATAGGTGTGAATTGTTCCGCCGCTTGCAATACTTTTTGCGTGTTGGAAAGCATGTTATTAAGGGACTCTGGGTTTTTTAATGTTTCAAGTATACCGCCTCCGCTGCTTCTTGAAGAACTTTGATTAGAGGTACCGGCTGGCGCAAATAAATTTGGCGCAGCTGCTTTTTGTTTTGACTTACCGAGTATTTTTGACAATAACCCTTCTTTCTTCGCTGGCGGCATCTCCTGCCGCTGCGGTTGGTTGAAGGGACCTCGGAAACCTTGAGGTCCCTGTGGCATCTGCCCTCTGTTTTGTACCATCGGCCGCTGCATCTGCTGATAAGGGTGGGGGATTTGCGGTGACTGTCTCAATGGAGCAGGGTGCTGCTGCATCCTTCGGCCATTGGGTGGCTGAAAACCGGGTCCGGGTTGACGATTTCTATTTGGGAACATAGGTTTCACCTCCTCAGATTTTATATGCTGGTGTAATCTTCTATATAAATTATGCAACTCGACAAAAAAGGTTTGAGGAAAGAGTGACTGGGCAGTTGTGAAGTAACCGGAAAGAAGGTAAGATGGTAACGGTAGTCTTTTAGCTCCATGTCTGCGGGGGATACGCTATGACCAGGACAGGGGCTTTTCGTTTGCAAGAGTCCATTTTAAGAGAAAACCTCAGCGCTTGCGCTTTTGTTAAGTAAATGGGTCCATTGAAAAAAGTAGATGGCCTGCCCCAATATGGGTCAATCCCTATTTTCTTCACGAGCAACCCAGGCGCTTGCGCTTTTTGTGTAATCCAGCTTCAGCGCCTAGCTCGTT